>JAJZSH010000198.1 GCA_021822005.1 Deltaproteobacteria bacterium
GGGTTCAGCCGCGACCTGCGCCATCTCTGTCGCCGCTGAAGCGGCTCCTACAGGAACTCTCAGCCCTCAGCGTTGAGCTATCAGCACTCAGTCCTTTGCTTTTGCTGAACGCTGACCGCTTGACTTTCCCCCTCCGGTTGCTAGGGTGAGCGCATGGCGACAATTCCCTTTGACACCTTGAAATTTGTCGAACGCCTCGAAAAGGCCGGGTTGTCGCGCGAACAGGCCACCGCCTTTGCCGATGCGCAAAAAGAGGCGTTCGCCCAAGCGCTCGACACCACTCTGGCCACCAAAACCGACATCGAGGCGCTGCGGATCGATCTTGCCAAGATTTCCGGCGAACTTGTCCTGGTCAAATGGATGTTGGGCGTGGTCATCGCCATCGCCGTCGCCAACTTTGCCAAGCAGTTTTTTAGCCTCAACCTTGGCGGGTAGGAGCGGGTTCAGCCGCGACCTGCGCCATCTCTGTCGCCGCTGAAGCGGCTCCTACAGGAGCCCTCAGCCCTCAGTCCTCAGCCCTCAGCACTCAGTCCTCAGCCCTCAGCCCTCAGCCCTCAGTCCTCAGCCCTCAGTCCTCAGCCCTCAGTCCTCAGCCCTCAGCCCTCAGCCCTCAGTCCTCAGCCCTCAGCACTCAGCACTCAGCACTCAGTCCTTTTCCCCCTGCTTTCGCTGACCGCTTGACTTCCCTCCCTGCCGTTGCTATCTAAAGATAAGTGGATCATCGTTTCGCCCGCCCTCTTAGGGATCACGCCATGCCTGTCAGCACCCCGGAAATACTCACCATCCTCCGCGAATATAAAACCCGCTTTGCCAGGGAATACGGCATCCTTTCCCTTGGTCTTTTCGGCTCCACCGCCCGCGCCGCAGCCCACGGGGAAAGCGATGTGGACGTGGTCGTCTCACTGAGCAAGCCCGATCTCTTCGCCATGGCCGGGATCAAAAACGAGCTTGAAGAGCGAATACACCGGCCCGTTGATCTGGTAATCTACCGGACCACCATGAACCCCTTCCTGAAACGGAAAATCGACCAGGAAGCCATCTATGTATGACCTGACCGGGCGCTCGCCATGGAGGTTCTGCGGCAGATCGACAGCGCCGCGGAAAAGATACTCTCCCGTTTCGCCCCGGTCAAAAGCGTTGCCGATTTCACGGAGAGTCCGGCCGGCATGGAGAAGCTGGACTCCATCTGCATGCTCCTGATCGTTCTTGGCGAATCCCTTAAAAATCTGGACAAAATCACCAAAGGAACCCTCCTGCCGAACTATCCCGAGGTGGACTGGAAAAAGGCCAAGGGCATGCGCGACATTCTCACCCACCACTATGCCGACATCAGCGCGGATGCGGTATTCAACACCTGCCGGGAAAAGATCGGCCCCCTCGCTCTTGTCATCAAAAAGATCAAGCGGGATATTTCCGCGAGCTAAAACCCCGCCCTCAGCACTCAGCACTCAGTCCTTTTCCCCCTGCTTTAGCTGACCGCTTGACTTTCCCCCCCAGTTGCTTATGGTGGCGGAAGGTATCGAGCCGCAAAGGGAGGACAACCTTATGAAGCTGAAAATCATTATCCACGAAGCCGAAGAAGGTGGTTTTTGGGCCGAGGTTCCGGCCATACCCGGTTGCGTGACCCAGGCTGAAACATTTACGGAACTGCTGGGCAACATCTACGAGGCCGTGGAAGGATGCCTTTCCGTTGATATGCAGCATATCCCCGTTTCCGCGAAAGACCGGGTGATGGAGATCGCCGTGTGAAGGCGGTAAGCGGCAAACGGTTCCGCGCCCTTCCGGAAGCCAGGGGTTGGGCGTTGAGGCGCATCAACGGAAGCCATCATATCTACGCCGTCAGCGGCAACACCGCCCGCATCTCTGTCCCGGTCCACGGCAATGCCCCCTTGAAAATCGGGCTGCAAAAACACCTCATGAAAATCGCAGGCATCGAAGAGTCGGACTTGTAGCTCTCTGCGTTTATCTGCCAGCCGTCAGCAACAACAGCAAACAACAGAACAACGCAAAGACGCCAAGGCGCAAGGTTCAAACCTTCAGCACCGTAGGAGCGGCTTTAGCCGCGACCTTCGCTGTTGTGTCGCCGCTGAAGCGGCTCCTACAGGAAGCACTCAGCCCTCTCTCTTGCTTTTGCTGAAAGCTGATCGCTGAACGCTTTTCCCTTTGCGTCTCTGCGCCTTGGCGTTTCTCTTCCCGCTTTTTGGCTGACCGCTAATGGCTAATAGCGCTTCTTCGCTGGCGGTTGACTTTTCCCCCTCCGGTTGCTACGGTGTGCTTATGGCAACAATCACCTTTGACACCTTGAAATTCGTCGAACGTCTTGAAAAAGCCGGGTTGTCACGCGAGCAGGCTACCGCCATTGCCGAGGCGCAAAAACAAGCCCTGGCCGAGGCCATGGATTCACAACTTGCCACCAAGGCCGATTTGATGGAAATGGAAAATCGCCTTATCAAGTGGGGCATCGGCCTTGCGCTCGGACAAATCGCAATAATCGCCGCCCTTGTCAAGCTGTTGTAACCAGCCATCAACGTCGTAGGAGCGGGTTCACCCGCGACCTGCGCCATCCCTGTCGCCGCTGAAGCGGCTCCTGCCGCGAGCGTTCAGCTCTCAGCGTTTATCTGCCAGCCGTCAGCAACAACAGCAAACAACAGAACAACGCAAAGACGCAAGGTTCAAACCCTCAGCACCGTAGGAGCGGCTTTAGCCGCGACTCTCCCCCTCCCGCCCTGTCGCCGCTGAAGCGGCTCCTACAGGAGCACTCAGTCCTCAGCACTCAGTCCTTTTCCCCCTGCTTTAGCTGACCGCTTCTTTACTGACAGCTCATCGCTGACCGCTTGACTTTCCCCCCTCCGGTTGCTACGGTGGGCTTCATGAACCTGACCCAAATCATCGAACATGAACTGACGCGAGAATACGCCGGAGCGGCTCAGGCACATTTGGCCGCTGGCCGGGCCATCTACTACGCCGACCCGGAACATCCGGATCTTGTTATCAAGGAACACCCCGATGGCCAGCGCGAGTTGGTGGACTTCGACGACACCGGCACGGAAACCATCCTCCGCACCCTGCAATGCCGCAATTGTGGATAATTGCCGGCCCGAACGGCGCCGGGAAGACCACCATTTCCCAACGACTCCTGCGAAAAATCAACTACCAACTGCCGGTGGTCAATCCTGACGAAATCGCCCACCAGATCAATCCGCTCGACATGGACGGCGTCCGCATCCGGGCCGGCCGCGAAGCCATCCGGCGGCAACGGCAACTCCTTGCGACCGGCCAGGATTTTGCCATCGAGACCACACTGTCCGGCCAACGGAGTACGGAAGTAATCCGATATGCCCAATCCATCGGCTACAAGGTGTCTCTTGTTTTTGTCGGCCTGGAAAATCCCAAACTCGCGCTGGGACGGATTACCGAACGAATCGGCGGTGGCGGCCATCATATTCCGCCCCACGACGCAGCTCGGCGATTTGCCAGGAGCATGCAGAATCTCTCCTTAGTGTTGCAGGTCGTGGACCGCGCCTTTCTTCTCGACAATTCCGGCCCCAAGACACGCCTTCTATGCACCAAAGAACATGGCGCCCTGCGGAATGTGTCTGACCATCTGCCACTGTGGACGCAACGCATCCTTCTCTCTCCGTAGGAGCGGCTTTAGCCGCGACCATTCGCTGTTGTGTCGCCGCTGAAGCGGCTCCTACAGAGAGCCATCAGCTATCAGCTCTCAGCGTTCAGCAACGACAAGAGCAACGCCAAAACGCAGAGACGCCAAGGCGCAAGGGTCAAACCTCCAGCACCGTAGGAGCGTCTTTAGCCGCGACTCTTCCCTCCTCCCCCTCCCGCCCTGTCGCCGCTGAAGCGGCTCCTACGGAGAGCCATCAGCGATCAGCAGAAACCGCAAACATGAAACAACGCAGAGCCGCAAGAGAGCTTTGGCCCTGCCCTTTCTCTCTCTGTTGTCTTTGCTGAAAGCTGACAGCTCATCGCTGATCGCTTTTCCCTCTGTGTTTCTTCTTCTCTTTGGCTGACTGCTTGACTTTCCCCCCTCCGGCTGCTTATGGTGACGAAGGGCATCGAGCCGCAACGGGAGGACAAGTTATGAAATTGAAAATCATTATCCACGAAGCCGAAGAAGGTGGTTTTTGGGCCGAAGTTCCGGCCATACCCGGTTGCGTGACCCAGGCGGAAACCTTTACCGAACTGCTGGGCAACATCTACGAGGCCGTGGAAGGATGTCTTTCCGTTGATATGCAGCATATCCCCGTTTCCGCGAAAGACAGGGTGATGGAGATCGCCGTGTGAAAGCGGTAAGCGGCAAGCGATTCTGCGCCCTCCTGGAAGCCAAGGGATGGGAACTGAAAAGGCTCACCGGACGCCATCACATCTACGCCATCAGCGGCAACACCGCCCGCATCTCCGTCCCTGTGCATGGAAACACTCCCCTGAAAATCGGGCTGCAAAAACACCTCATGAAAATCGCGGGCCTCGAAGAAGCGGAGTTGTAGCCGTGCTCCCGTAGGAGCGGCTTTAGCCGCGAGCGTTCAGCTCTCAGCGTTTAGCTGTCAGCCGTCAGCAAAAACAGCAAACAACGGAACAACGCAAAGACGCAAGGTTCAAACCTTCAGCACCGTAGGAGCGGCTTTAGCCGCGACCTTCGCCAATCACTGTCGCCGCTGAAGCGGCTCCTACTAAGGAGAGCTATCAGCCGTCAGTCGTCAGCCGTCAGCAAAAACAGCAAACAACAGAACAACGCAAAGACGCCAAGACGCAAGGTTCAACCCCCTCCTTCAGCCCTCAACCCTCAGCACTCAACCCTCAGTCCCCATCACTCAGCCCTCAGCCCTCAGCACTCAGCCCTCAGTCCTCAGCCCTCAGCACTCAGTCCTCAGTCCTCAGCCCTCAGCACTCAGTCCTCAGCACTCAGTCCTCAGTCCTCAGCACTCGTTTTTTTCTGGTACAAAAAACTTGACAGCGGTATAAATTTCTGACTACAAAGAGAGTGATGCTGGGCCAGTTCCCCTGCGGAACAGCTTGGCATCACCCAAGGAGACGGAAGGCCGGGAGCCTTTCGAGAACCACAAACAAAGGAGATTCGAGATGAAAAAAGTATTGGTAACCGTAGCAGCGCTCGGCTTGGTGGCCGGTGTTGCCACCACCGCCTCCGCGGTGGAATGGAAGATGAGCGGCAAGTACATGGTGGAGGGCGCCTACCTCTCCGACGCCCGCGGCACCGGCATGGATCTTACGGAGGAAGCGGGTACGAGCACACCGTCTGATGCTTACTGGCTGCACACCTTCGAGACCAACGTCAACATGAAGGTCAACGACAAGATCTCCATGAGCAGCGTGATCCGTCTGGCAGATGACTCCTTCTGGGGTAACCAGACTGGTGGCGATATCAATGGCGGCAACAACATGGCCACCGGCGCCACTAACGATGTTTACGTTCATCAGCTCTACATGGATTACATGTCGCCCATTGGCAAGGTTCGTTTGGGCCGCACTCCGGGAGGCACCTACGGCACCAATTTCATGGACTTCGATCAGCGTGCCAACCGCATCGTGTTCTGGCCCTCCTTCCTGGCCAGCGGGCCGGTGTCCACCGTCTTCTACCTGCAGAAGACCACGGATCAATTCAACTTCAACGATACGACCAATCTGCAAGACCATAGGAATGAATCCGACACCGACAATGATACGTACGTAGCCCGTGTCTTCTACAATACCAATACCACCGATGCTGGTATCCACTACGGCTACACCAACAACAAGACCAACGCCGCCCAAACGGACCAGCGGGACCAGTTGACTGCCTATGGCAAGTTCAAGTTGGACAACTACTTCATCAATGCCGAATTGAACCATTACTTCGGCGAGATAGACTTCGATAACCCTGCCACCTTGGATACGGATTATGATTCCTGGGCAGCCATGTTGCAGGTGGGCGGCAAATTCGGCAACCTGACCCCGAGTGTCATGTACTTCTACGCACAG
>JAJZSH010000199.1 GCA_021822005.1 Deltaproteobacteria bacterium
GAGGATCGGATTGCCGCCTGCGCGAGACCATCGAGCAGTTCGATACCGTGGTGCTGATGAAGGTGCACCGGGTGATGCCCAAGGTGGTGGCGCTGCTCACCGAACTCGATCTGCTGGACAAGGCGGTGCTGGTGGAGCGGTCGAGCCATGCCAATGAGCGGGTGCGGCGGGACCTGGCCGCGGCGTCCCGCGATGAACTCCATTATTTTTCCACCGTGATCATCCGGAAATGATGCGCACATCCGCCAACCCCATTTATTTTGTCGGCGCCGGGCCCGGTGATCCGGAACTGATCACCGTCCGGGGCCAGCGGCTGCTGGCCGCGGCCGACCTGGTGGTCTATGCCGGCAGCCTGGTGCCCAGGGCGCTGGTGGAGGGGCTCCGCGCCGAACTGCACGATTCGGCCAGCCTCCATCTTGCCGAGATCATCGACCTGATGGCCGGCGCCTGGCGGCAGGGGAAGACGGTGGTGCGGCTCCATACCGGCGACCCCAGCATCTACGGGGCGATCAAGGAGCAGATGGCGGCCCTCGACGCGCAGCGGATTCCCTGCCAGGTGGTGCCGGGGGTGAGTTCCGCCACCGCCACCGCCGCCGCCCTCCAGGCCGAACTCACCCTGCCCGAGGTGTCGCAGACCGTGATCATCACCCGCCGGGCCGGCCGCACCCCGGTGCCGGAGGGGCAGGATTTGACAAGCCTCGCCAGCCACCAGGCCACCATGCTCATCCTGCTCAGCGTCGGCATGATCGAAGAGGTGGTGGCGGAACTCCGTGATGGCGGCTACCCGGCCGAGACGCCGGTGGCGGTGGTGGAGAAGGTGAGCTGGCCGGAAGAGCGGATCATCCGCGCCACCCTGGCCACCATTGCCAGGGAGGTGCAGGCGGCCGGGATCAACAAGACCGCGATCATCGCGGTGGGCCGCGTCTTTGCCGAGCTGCCGCCCGAGGCCTTTTCCAAGCTCTATGACAAGGGATTCAGCCATGGCTGCCGCCAGGTCTAGCAGGATGTTGAAAAACCCATCCGTGGCTTTTTCAACTTACGGAATCGCGGAAGTGAATTCCGCGATTCCTCACGATACCGGCAAGTTGCCACTTGCCGATATCGGCGATCCGTCCATGGATCGCGCGCAGGCTGCCGAAAAACGAGTTTTTCAACAGCCTGCTAAGATCAGGCGTATCGCCTGTCTGGCGGTAACCGAGGGCGGCCGGCAATTGGCGGCCCGCATTGCCGCTGGCCTGGGCGGCACCGTGATTCCCCAGCGCACTGGGCTGGGGGAGCTGATGCCCGCGCTCTGGCAGGAATACGATGGCCTCATCTGTGTGATGGCCGCCGGCATCGTGGTGCGGTGCATCGCTCCGCTGGTCACGGACAAGCAGAGCGACCCGGCGGTGGTGGTGGTGGATGAGGCGGGGAATTTCGCGGTGAGCCTGCTTTCCGGCCATCTTGGCGGCGCCAACGACCTGGCCCGGCAGGTGGCAGAGGTGACGGGCGGCCAGGCGGTGATCACCACCGCCTCCGACCTCCTCGGCCACACCGCCCTCGACCTCTGGGCCCGGGAGTCGGGCCTGATGGTGGAGGAGCGGAGCGCCCTGACCCGGGCCAGCGCCGCGCTGGTCAATCATGGCCGGGTCCGGCTTTATGCCGAGGTGGCGCCGCCGCCCCTGCCGGACGATATCGTCCGGGTGGCCGGGCCGGACCAGGCGGAGCTGATCCTCTCCTGCCGGCAGGCGGATTGGCCGGCCGCCGCTGCCCTGCTGCGTCCCCGGCTGCTGGTGGTGGGGGTGGGCTGCAACCGCGGCACCAGTGCCACGGCCATCGGCCAGGCGGTGGCCGAGGCGCTGGCCAAACATGCGCTCTCGCCGCTCTCGGTCCGTTGCCTCGCCTCCATCGACCTCAAGGCGGACGAGGAGGGGCTGCTCGCCTTTGCCGAGGCGCGAGGGCTTGCCATCGATTTTTACAGCAAGGAACAACTGAACACCGTGGCCGGCCTCAGCCGTTCTGATACCGTTTTGCGCGCCACCGGCGCCCAAGGTGTTGCCGAACCGGCGGCGCTGTTGAGCAGCGGCGCCGATAACCTCTTAGTCAGGAAGATGAAATGGAAGGACGTCACCATCGCGATCGCCGCGGCACCCTGTTCGTGGTCGGCACCGGCCCCGGCGGGCTGAAACATATCACCCCGGCGGCGCTCGAGGCCATCCGGCAGAGCGACACCGTCGTCGGCTACCGCACCTATCTCGACCTGATCCCCGAACTGCTCGTTGGCAAGGAGGTGCTCTCCTCGGAGATGATGAAGGAGGTGGAGCGCTGCCGTGAGTGCCTTGAACTGGCGGCCGGCGGCAGGAAGGTGGCCCTGGTCTCCGGCGGCGACCCCGGCATCTACGCCATGGCCGGCCTGGTCTTCGAGTTGGCCAGGGAGCGGGGCGACAGGCTGCGGATCGAGGTGATCCCCGGTATTGCCGCGCTCAACGCTTGCGCCGCCCGGCTGGGCGCGCCGCTGATGCACGATTTTGCCGCGATCAGCCTCTCCGACCTGCTCACCCCCTGGCCCCTCATCGAAAAGCGGCTGGCGGCGGCGGCGCAAGCTGATTTCGTCATCGTGCTCTACAACCCCAAATCCAGGAAGCGGGCCGAACATATCGTCAAGGCACGGGAGCTCATCCTTGGCCATCGTGGTCCCGACACCCCGGTGGGCATCGTCACCGGAGCCACCCGCGAGAACGAGAGCGTGGTGCTCACCACCCTCGGGACGATGCTTACGGCCGAGATCACCATGCAGTCCTGCGTCATTGTCGGCAACTCCATGACCTTCACCTGGGAGCACTGCATGGTCACCCCGCGGGGGTATGGCGGCAAGTACGACCTTCTTAGGCTGCAACCGGATATGCTACGGAAATGAGAGAAGAGGAGCTGATGGCTGGAAGCATTCTCGCTACCGGGCAAACCCTCTGCCATGACCAGGCGGGCAGAGTCGTTCCCTGCGCGGGGACGGGACAGGACGGCGAATTTCGCTTTGGTCGCCCTTGGCCGTTGCCCCGATTTGTGGTGCAGGGCGGCACCGTGGTTGACCGGCTGACCGGCCTGGTCTGGAGCCGCGATGCCAATCCGCCGGGATTTCCGCTGACCTGGCCGGAGGCGCTTGAGGCGGTCGCGCGTTTGAACGCCGACGGCTATGCCGGTCATGCCGACTGGCGGCTGCCCAACCGCCGCGAACTCCGGAGTCTGATGAGCCTGGCGGCGAAGAACCCCGCCCTGCCGGCCGGCCATCCCTTTCAGAACGTATTCCTCGGCTGGTACTGGTCCTCGACCTCGGCGGCCATGGACCCGGCCTATGCCTGGTACGTCCATCTCGAAGGAGCCCGCATGTTTTACGGCCGCAAGGACCAGTATTACCTCGTGTGGCCGGTGCGGGGCGGGGCGCCGGATGCCTTGCTCGCCACCGGCCAGCGCCGTTGTTATGATGCCGCCGGCCGCGAGATTGCCTGCGCCGGCAGCGGCCAGGATGGCGAGTTACAGAAGGGCCGGGCGTTACCGGAGCCACGTTTTTTGGCGGAAGGCGAGACCGTTGCCGATCTCCTGACCGGGCTGCGTTGGCTCCGGAAGGCCGATTGCGCCGGCGGGCCGGTCGATTGGCAGCAAGCCCTGGCGGCGGTGGCGGCGCTCAACCGGCAGGCAATGGCCGGGATAACCGGCTGGCGGCTGCCCAACATCAACGAACTGGAAGTGCTGGTGGATTGCGCTTGCCACTCGCCGGCCTTGCCCGCCGGCCATCCTTTTGCCGAGGTGCAGGAGGTCTACTGGTCTTCCACCACCAGTTTTTTCGAGACCGACTGGGCCTGGGCCCTTTATCTGCACAAGGGGGCGACCGGCGTGGGCCACAAGCGCGCCGCCGCCTTTCATGTCTGGCCGGTGGCGGGTGTCCCCTCCTGATCGCTGCCGGCCGGCAGGGGTCATCCGGACGGTGGCACCTCCGTCCGGCCCTTCCGGTTGCCGAGCAGCACCCGGAGACTGAAGAGGAAGAGCAGCAGGCTGATACCGACAAAGGCCTTGGTGTGCTGCGCCACCAGGGGCTTGTCACATGAACAACAGGAGACAGGCACAGCAGCCGGAAGAGGTTGCCGGGCTTTTTTTCTCTTGCTCTTCGGGCAGCGTCTTATTAAAATCTCAGCCTGTTTCAGGTGCTCTTAGCCGAGCTTAATAGGGAACCCCGTGAAAATCGGGGACGGGCCCGCCGCTGTAACCGGGGACGAATTCCGCAGCATGTCACTGTCCGGAAATGGATGGGAAGACGCGGGAGGAGGATGAACCGGGAGTCAGAAGACCTGCCTGGAGAACATAAGGAGCCTGCCCCCGCGGACAAGGGGCGGCAGTTGTTTGTCTAGGGAAAATCAGGGATCCCCGGATCAATGTTTCATTGGTCCGGGGATTTTTTTTGCCCTTCGCAAGGGAGCCCCGGACCCTCAAAAGACAAAGGAGGACGGGCATGGATCCAAACGAACAGAGTTTCAGCAGGATAACCATTTTTCTCATCAAGGACTGGGATGGCTTCCAGAGAGCCATGCGCTCCGCCAACGGAGAGTCGGGAGGGGTGCGATGAGAAAAAAACGATACACGGCGTGCTCCCTGTTGCTGCTGGCTGTTCCCGCTCTCGCCGCCGCGGGGCAGGAAGCAGCCGGCAACCGGCGGATCATCTTGGACGAGGTGGTGGTAACCGCCACCCGCAGCGAGGAAAAGATAAGGGAAACTCCTGCCAGGGTGGAGGTTGTAAGCCAGGAGGATATTGAGCTTACCTCCGCCGAGACCCTTACGGAACAACTGAAAAAAAATACCGCCATCGATGTCATCGAATATCCCGGGGCGCTTGCCGGCATTGGTATTCGCGGCTTTCGCCCGGAATTTTTCGGCATCACCAAGCATTCGCTGGTCCTCATCAATGGCCGGCCGGCCGGTTCCACCAATCTGGCCAATATCCTAAGCGACAATATCGAACGAATCGAGGTTCTGAAAGGGCCGGCTTCGTCCCTCTATGGCGGCGAGGCCATGGGTGGCGTGGTCAACATCATCCCCAGAAAGAATACCGGGCCGCTCACCGGCATGGCGGAAATCGGGCTTGGTTCCTTTGCTACTGATTACGAAAAGGCAGCCATCGGCGGCGGAGCCGGACAGCGGTTTGATTTTGATCTTTCCGCCCGGCGTTATAAGCAGGCGGACGACATCAGGATGGGGAGCGGCGCAACCCGGGCCAACACCAGCTATCAAACCCAAAACGGCAATCTGCGGCTTGGGGCCAAACTCAACGACTCCTGGCGGCTGGATATGAGTGGCGATCTCTACCAGGGCCGTGATATCGAGACCCCTGGCGACATCTTTAACGGGGATGCCAAATCAGGCCACAAGGATCTTGACCGTTACGGCCTGGATTTCGCCATGGGCGGAAAGTTCGGCGCCAATAACCGGCTCGGTTTTACCATCTATAAAACCAACGAAACAGCGGAATATTACAATCACTACACCGGCTCGATTCCTGTTCAGGTCGCCCCGTACCGGAGTTACGATTCGGAAATCGATTGGCTCGGGTTTCAGCTCAAGGATGAATATACCTGGGCCGGCCATCGTTTTATTGCCGGTATCGATTATCAGGATATCGGCAAGATGAGCCGCAGCTATAACCAGAACGGCTCCAGAAAGGCCCCCTATTCTCCCGATGAAGGCAGAGAGAACTGGGCCGGATATCTGGAAACGGTCTGGAAACTGCTGGACAACAAACTCACCGCCACGGTGGGCGCCAGATATGACACCTTTGACGTGGAGACCCGGGAAACCCCCTACAAAACCGGCTTCACCCCAAATTCGGAAAGTTTTTCCACCATCAGCCCCAGGGCCGGCCTCAACTACCTTTTCGAGCAGGGCATCCGGCTGCACACCACCATTGGCAAGGCTTTTGTCCCGCCGGATGCCGGGCAGCTGGCCGGTTATGCGGAACGGCTGGTT
>JAJZSH010000200.1 GCA_021822005.1 Deltaproteobacteria bacterium
CCCCCCAGGTTGGAATGGAGAGCGATCAGCCAGGCCAGCAGGCCAGCCAGCCCGAGACCAAGCAGCAGACGCTTCATGTCATGTCCCGATGCTGAAAGAGCGTGGTGGCCAGCACCAGCAGAATCATGGTGTAGATTGTTCCGTAGGCCATTGCGTAGCCGACTGCCAGCGGCGGGAGGGCCAGGCCATAGATGGCGTAGGTCTTGAAATCAAAGAGGCTCAAGTTGGGGAAACAATAGAAGGAGCCTGTTACCAGCCAGTTGAGGAACCGCGGCATCTGCTGCTCCCCCAGGCCCGCCTCCAGGTAATTCTTCACCGCCTGGGTGCTCTGCCCGATGAACCAGACCCCGATGGTCATCAGGAAGGGGAGCACCGCCGAGGTGGCCAGGGCGGTAAATAGCAGGGTGACCGCGCCAAGCAGCAGGGAGATCATCCAGATTCCGATGTGGGCAACGAAAAAATTGCCCCAGGCAATGGCCGGGGTGTCTTTGAGCCCCAGCTTGACCAGCAGGAGACCGCCTGCGGCGCAGAGTCCCAGGAAAGAGACCACCAGGAGGCTCAGGAGGCAGAGGCCGCAGAATTTGCCGAGCAGGTAGACTGTGCGCGAGATCGGCTGCCCCATGACCAGATACCCGGCCCGCGATTCGATTTCCCGCGAGAGGAGGTTGAGCCCGAGGAAGAGGGTGACGAGAATGGTCAGAATCTGGACAGTGGCCAGGCTGTAGTTGATCGCCACCTCCAGGGGTTGGCGCATGGAAAAGCTGCTGAACACCAGGGTGGAGAGCAGAAAGAAGAGGCCGGTCAGGAGCAGGCTCTGGACTAAGCGGTCGCGCAGTCCGCCCTTAAAGGTGTAGTAGCCGATCATGAAGGTGGGATGGAGAGCCATTTATTCCCCTGTGCGTTCTTTTTTGAGGCGTGCCGCGAGGGTGCAAGCGGGTTCTTTATAATAATCGCTGCCAAGGGAGCATGCCTGCGTAAAATGTTCTTCCGCGCGTTTTTTTTCGCCGAGGGAAAGGTGGAGTTGTCCTTGTCGGTACAATGAAAAGGGGTCCTTGGTAAGGGTGTACAAGCGTTTGTGCAGCTCAATATTTCTTCGGTTGAGGCGCTGGAGGGTCTCTGCATCCTTTGTCTGGAGGGAGAGGCGATCGATATGTTTCACCGTGGCCTTGAGGATATCCTGTGTGGCGATTTGGGAAGAGGTCTCTGCAAGCAGGGAATCCACATTCGTAAGAAAATCTTCTGCCCCCGTGTCCAGCCAGGCCAGATTGGCTTTGGCCAGTTGTTGCGAAGTGCCTTGGCCGAGTTTTGCGGCAATGGCGAAATGTTCTTTTGCCTTTTCGGTCTTTCCGGCCCGTGCCAGGGCCACGGCATATTCGTTATGCCCGGCGACGAAGGTGGGTGATTTTTCCACCACATCCGCAAACAGGGTGAGGTTGCTCTGCCACACCAGATTGCGGGCAACCGTGGCCCAGCTCAATCCGACGAGGATCATTCCGCAGAGCGCGGCGCCTAATTTTTTCGGGAGGCGCTGGCCGAGGGGTATGATCGCGCAGGCAAAAAACATCAGGGGGATATAGAGATATCGCTCTGCAAGCGGCGTCCACGCCATCTTGCTGGTCGCGACCAGTAGCGCGGGAGTCACGAAGAGGAAGGCGCTGACCAGCAGGAAGGAAAACGTTCCCTGTCGCCGAAGGCAGAGCCAGGTGAGGAGAACAAGCACAAGGAGGGCGGCGCCGAGGGTGATCGGGGTATTGACCTCGACAATGGCAAAGTTCAGAGGGAACGGCCAGATGATCTTGGTGGCATAAAACCCAAGCGCCTTGAGGCCGATGGTCATTTTGCTCCAGAGCGTGAAATGTTCCGCGCCCTTGGTGCCGATGATGGCTGATCGCACCCCGTTGTCCAGTAGAAAGAACGAGCCGGACCGCAGAGAAAAATAGCACAAGAGGGCAATGAAATAGGGGAGCAGGATGCGCAGGCGCTGGCGCCACGACGTGATTTGAAAATGCAACTGTCGCCAGAACAGCGATACCAGGATGACCAGGAATGCGGCCGCGGCCACCTCTTTGCCGAACAGGCCAAAGAGCAAGGACAGCGCGGCAAGCCAATCGAGATACCATGTGTCGGGGCCGCTGCGGTTGTACCAAAAGAGATTGAGACCCAAGAGGGCAAAGAGGCCCGCCAGGAGGTCGGTGCGGCCGGAGATCCAGTTGACCGGCTCCGTGGTCAGCGGGTGGATGGCAAAGAGGAGAGCGATCAGCAGCGGGATGGAAGAGGTCGCTGATCCCGGATGGTGTGCCGTGCCTGCCTCGGTGCGCAGGAGTTGGCGGGCAAACCAGAA
Organism: Deltaproteobacteria bacterium; assembly: GCA_021822005.1. GTDB lineage: Bacteria > Desulfobacterota > Desulfobulbia > Desulfobulbales > Desulfurivibrionaceae > Thiovibrio. The sequence goes on from JAJZSH010000200.1 coordinate 2,342, forward strand.
GAGCAGGCAGCTATTCCCCACGTGGAGCAGGATATTTTCGAAATGCATGATGGAGGGGTGGCAAAAAAAGAAAAAACGGTCCGCGTAAAAGCTGAGGATCAGCAAGGGGCGATAGTAGTAGACACCCTCGGTGGGGAAGAAGAGCGAAACCAGGTCGATCCGTTCGGTGTTGATGAGCGCGGTGAGCATGCGCGCATCATCAACAGTGAGTTCCGGTGCAAAGACCGAGGGGTAATAGACCCCGGCGGCAACAAAGGCAAGAAAGAGGAATTGGAAAGGGAATCGGATGGTCATAAAAAAAGGGGGAGAGAAGCCCCTCCCCCTTGCGCTGTGATCATTGTCAAAGGCTTACAGGCTGGTCCAGGTGTCGAACTGGGCGGTGTCGCTGTCGTCGATAGCTGCATCCGCGAGTTCAGTTCCGGAAACTTTGTCTTGCCAGAAAAGCAGGGTGCTGCCAGAGGTGGAACCAAAGGTGCGGGTGCCCTGAGTATGGGCGGCAACTGCTGCGTATTGAGCGGGACCGGAGGAGCAGACAAGTTTTACGTTGGTTGAGGTCCGCACATTTTGCATGACGCCTGTTGTGGTCCCGGTGGGTGCATTGGTGGTGAAAACATTGGGCGCGGCCAAGGCTGTGCTGGAAAAGCCAACGGTTAGAACAAGGGCCAGCGGTAAGAATATTTTTTTCATAACGTTCTCCTCAAAGTGGATAAAATACGAAAATAGAGTCGTGTCTCTGCCTCGGCATAATTACCAGGTCTGATATGCTTGGTTGTCGGCAAAGTCGGTTTCCATGGCGGTCTTGAAGTTCTTGAGATCGCTCTGGGCGGCCGAGTTGAAGGCGCGCTGACGGTAGGCAGCGAACTGCGGGATGGCGATGGCGGCCAGGATACCGATGATCGCCACAACGATCATCAGCTCGACCAGGGTAAAACCCTTTTGAGCGCTCTTCTTTGTGCCCTTCAAAAATTGCATCATCTCTTTTTCCTCCGTTTTTTAGGTTTAGCCGGTATTGCCTGAACTTCTCAAGAATCCGGCATACATCCGTGGTGAAGCACTGTTGACCGGGTGCTTCCGTGCACCAAACTCTTTTTGTATAGCTGGCTGGCAGTCATTACCCACTAGCAGGGAGCATGCCAAACTTTTTTGTTCAATTATCTCAGTCTGTTATCTTTTTTCGTCGTTCAGTGATAGTTTTTTTGATCCCAAAGAGGGCAACGGTTGACAAAAAATGTCGCCATTTTTGGCATTTTTTGCCTCTGTTTTTGCAGTAGAGCGATAAGCTCTTCGGGGAAATAGGAGAAAATTCTTATAGATTCACCCGACTACAGCAACGCATTCAGTATAGGTGGGAAAAATTGTGGGAGTCAAGCGGGAATGTATTATTGTGTGGAGTTGGAACGGCAGGTTTTTCCGTCAAGGAATGTACGGCAGTAGGGCGGTGCCCCGCCGAATCCAGGAAAGAACGGTTATTCCACCTTGTAAACAAAATCGACATCAGCTTTTTCGTTGGAGGTGGGGTTGGTGGTGGTGACGGATATGGAGATGAGGTCTGTATCGTCCACCGTGGTCTTGTTGAGGTAGCAGGCGGTAATGTTGGTGCAGGCAGTGGTCTTACCCAAGGCGTCACAAACGTTGGAGTCCAGGTCGATGGTCGCGTCGACGGAACAGGCGGGGAGGGCGGCCGTGTTGTCGGCACAGGGATTGCCACCGTTGCAGGTGAGGTTTTCGTTGCGCAGTTCGGCCATAACATAGTCGGCCACCCCCTTGGCCGCATTGAGTTCATTGGAGTAGCGTTTTTCCATGCCCGACATCTGCGTGTTTATTAGAGTCATGTAAAAGGCGAGTGATACCAGCGCCATGGCTACTAGCCCAAGAAGCAACGTCGTGACCAGGGCAAAGCCCTTATTGTTCAGTTTGTAGCCCACTAATCCCAACTCATCGGTTTTCCGCTCAATTTTATCACTTTCCAGCGGTATTTGTTGAAGTCAGTAATGCCGGCGGTGTTGAAGGTCACCGCGGCGGGCAGGCCTAGGGTAAGGTCGCCGGTAAAGGTGAATTCCAAGTCTTTCTGGCCGATCTGCTGGAGGATAAAGACATCGACATTTTTGACCTGGTCGATGATGGCACTGGTGGTGCCGGGCGGCACCGCGGTGTCGTTGCTATCGATGGTGTCGTCGCCGTTGGTGTCCAAGTCAAAACGCACGATGATATCGGCTACGCAGTTGAGTATGGGGTCGCCGCTTGCTGCTGCCCCCACTTTGCGGGTCAAGGTCTTGGTGCCCGGCGCACAGGTGGCTAAGGTAGTGGCTGTCAATTCGTATACCACCCGGTTGCAATACTGTTCGCCTGCCGCTCCGCCCAAGGCGGCACCGCAGCCATTAGTTACCGTGTTGTCATAGGGATAGGCCAGGTAGGGTTTGGTGTCGGGACACGTGTCGCCATAGGTGGTGTTGCTCACGAAATTCTTGTCCTGATCGAGGAGGACGATATCGGTGGAAAGCCCGGTGCCGCCGCTGGCGACCTCCTGGCTTGAAAGGGTGACGATGTTGGAGGTGCAGTTGATCATGTGCCAACCGAGGGTGTCCTGATCGGTGTTGTTCAGGGTAGAGCGCAGGGTGAGCTGGCGGCTGGCATCGGTCCATTCAACGGGTTTGCCGGTGGTGTTGCGGGCAATGCCAAAGCCGAGATGTTCCAGGTCGAGCCGGATCAGTTCCAGCCCCAGCAATTTGTCTTGGTTGCTCTCCATCGACTTGGACTCTTCCTTGACCCCAAAGAGGACTCGCTTGAAAGTGTTGCCGGAGAGCCCCATGATGATGGACATGATGAGGATGGTGATCACCATCTCCACCAGGGTGAAGCCCTTTGCCTTCATGTTGCACCCACGATGGCGGTTGCGGTGTATCGGAAAGAGAGTCCTTTGTAGCTCCAACTCACATCATACTTCACCGACTTGACCAGGCCGATGATTACGTCGCTTATGGTTCGTTGCGTGGTATAGGTGACTGTCGCGTTGGTGACCTGGCGGTTGTAGGTTGCGGTAGTTGTGCCATTGGCCAGCCCGGTGTAGGGCGTGTTCCGGGCCAATGTAACCAGTTCCTGGCCTAGTTTGACCCCCTCGTCACGGAGGGCATTGCTTGCTGTGGCCTGATAGGAGGCAATTAGGCCGCTCAGGGCGCCAAGCATCATGACGGCCAGTAGCAGGATGGAAACCATCGCCTCCAGCAGGGAAAAGCCCTGGTTATTCCGGATCACAGGATGCCGTTGCACTTTTCCATACTCCGATTCTAACTCTGGTGTTGGCGATGGCGATGCAGTCGCGGGCCGCACTATAGTTGGAACCGCTGATGCGGATGTTGCCGGTGGTGGAAAAGATTCCCCGGCTATTGATGGTGAAATCTGCAGCCGACGCAAGGAAGGAATTTTCTGTGTTCACCGTTCCATAATCGGGGCTGGTGGAAAGCCGCTTGAAGGGCGTTCCGGCCACCACCCCGGTCTGAACGGTGATGGCGTCTTTCTTGGTAAAGGCGGTCATCCGGTTGTTTTGCAGAAAGGATGCCATCGTGTTCAGGTCGCGGTTCACCGAGTTGACCTGGGAGATGTCACGATAATTCAACATGCCGATGGCGACCAAAATACCGA
>JAJZSH010000201.1 GCA_021822005.1 Deltaproteobacteria bacterium
GAGCAGCTCCTTGCGCCGCCGGCCGCTGAACTGGATCACCTTGAGGGTGGGCGCGAAGCGGTTGGCCTCCTGCTGCCAGTTGAGACAGACCGAGGTGGGGGTCACCACCAGGGTGGGGCCGCCCTGGGCGCGGGCAACGATGATGGCCAGGGCCTGGATGGTCTTGCCGAGCCCCATGTCGTCGGCCAGGCAGGCGCCGACCCCCATGTGGGCAAGGCGGGCGAGCCAGCGGTAGCCTTCGAGCTGGTAGTCACGCAGTTCGGCCTGAAGGGTGGAGGGCACCGCTGGCTCCAATCGTTCGCTTTCCCGGACGCGGCGCACCAGTTGCTGCCAGGCGCGGTCGGCCTTGAACTGGCCGGGGGAGGTGGCAAGTTCTTCCAGGGTCAGGGTGGCAAGCGGGTGAAGCCGGACCGAGCCGCGGCGCAGTTCGGCATAGGTGCGGATCTCGTCGAGCCGTTTGCGCAATTCGTTGCTCAGCGTGAGAAAGTGGCCCTGGCCCAGCGGAATGAAGCGGCTGGCTGCCACCTGGGTCAGTTCCAGCAACTTGCGCATGTCGAGGACCAGCGTGCCGTCGAGGGTGAGCTGGCCGCCCAGTTCGAACCAGTCCTGTTTCTTGTGCAGGGTCACGGAAAGCTGCTCCAGTCCGGCCGGCGGACTGATGGAAAAGCGTTCCCCCTCGGGCCACTCCACCAGCGCGGTGTCGGTGAGGGCGCGCAACTCTTCCAGGAGTTCCAGGCACATCGCCGGTTCCTCGATGAACCATTCGCGGTCCACGTTCTCGCGGCCAGCGAGGCTCGGGCAGACGGCCTCGACCAGATCGGCATTTTCCGCCTCCAGCACCAGGTCGCGCCGGGTTTGGACCCGTTGGCCGCCGATGCTGCCGGCCACCGTGGTTGGCCCTTCACCCGGCTTGAAATACGGACCGGCACTGCCTAACGGCCTCACGTAGAGGCCGGCCCTGAGTCCGTTGCCCGAGGGCAGCAGGTGAACCCTGATGCGCTGGTCCGGCGACAACGTCTCGACTCCGGCCGGGGCACCGGCAAGGGAGGAGTGGACTGCCATGAAGGAGGCCATGCCGCCCAGGGTGGCCAGCAGTTCTTCACGGGCATCGTGCGGAATTCTGAGACCTTGCGGGCCGATGATCGCCGCCACCCGGCGGTGTTCGCTGGTGAATTGCACGACCTTGTAGCGGGTAGGCGCCTGGCGGAGCAGGGCGACACCCGACTCGGTGGGGAAGGGTACGAAACGGACGGTGATGGCGCTGTCGTGCTCTTCCACGGTCAGCTCGGGCTCTCCGGCCTCAATGGTGACCCGGAGCCCGGGGTCTTCGGCCAGGAAGATATGGGGATGGCCGATGAGCGCCGGCAGGGCCTGGGTGGTCTCGACGAAGAAGCGTTTGCCGCCGCTTTGCTCCTCGGTGACGATGGCCTGGCAGAGTGCGGCGTCCTGCTCGGTGAGAAAAGGGAAGCGGCCGGGATCGCGGAGTTTGGCCAGCGACAGCGGGCGCCCCTTGGACCAGCCGTGGCGGCTATTCTGCTGTTGGGCCTTGGGGAGAAGATCCAGGTGTCCGGTTTCGTCGTCGTACCTTAGCCACCAGCCGAGCCTGGTGCCGGGTTCGGTTGCGGTGAGGACGGTGGAGCTTTTTTCCAGGGCCTTCAGGGCGCGCTGCCATGGTTCCTGGGGTCGGACCACTCCGACCAGCAGCCACGGTGCGGTTTGGTTGCGAGAAGGCGGCGTATCCTCGGCGGCGGCGAGGAGTGCGGCATATTGCGTAGCGAGCCAGCGCAGGCCGTGATGAGCAGTGGCGCGTTGCGCCAGGGTGGCCAGCTGTTTGTGCAGGGCCTGCGGCAGCGAGCCATGGAGCCAGAAGCGAGCCAGGCCGAAGAGCAGCGCGGTGATGGCATCGAGACGGGCGGGGTCCAATCCCTGGAGCATCTGGCGGGCATCGTGCAGCCGGTTTTCCAGCAGGGCCACCACCGAGGCCAACACCCGGTAGGCGGGCAGGAAACGATTGTGCGGCTGGATCGTCTCCATGTCGCCGATGATGGCGGCGATCCGCTGCAAATGCGCAAAGTTGTCCTCCTGCAACAGGGCCAGCAGTGAGAGGAGGCCCTCGGGACCGGTAAAATAGGCGTGGGGATTGTTGTTGAGGTGCCGGAGTTGGGCGAGATCGTTGTCAAAGGCACGCAGCGCCGCGGTCAAGTCGCCCTTCGCCAGGGCATGCCAGCCCCGGATACCAAGGGAATCAAGGCTGCTGCCGGCCCTGGCGATCTCTTTCTCGGCCCCGTCCAGGTCGCCATCGATCAGCAGGGTGGCGAGGCGGAAATAGAGGAAGGAGGGGCGGGCCTCGGCTGGCATCCGCTTCAGCAGCGTGGGTTGGCAGAGGTAGTCGCGGAGCGGGGCGAGCGGCTTGAGTGTGAGCAGGTGTTCCTTCCAGATTTCGCTCACGGCATAGACCTGCATTTGCGGCGGCAGGGCGCCGAACCACCTGGGATCGAAAGGGGTGGTGCAGATGGTCACCACCGGATTCGGGGTAGGTGGTTCCGGCAGATTAAAATAGGCAAGCAGCCCGGCGTGGAAGGCCTCCACGTCCTTTTCCCGCATGGCCTGATATAACTGATTGGTAATCCGTTTGAGTTCGGGCGCGAACGCCGGTGGCGTCTCGGACACGATTGACTCGGCGGCTGGTTTTTGCGATACTGGCAACATAGATGGTCAGCCGCAGAGGGTCTCGACCCGTTGGATCAGTTGCGGCTCGGGGATGGCGCCGACGATTTGGTCGACCGGTTGGCTGTTTTTGAAAAAAAGCAGGGTCGGCACCCCGCGGATTTGGTGGCGGCCGGCGCTGGCCGGATTGCGCGAGGTGTCGAGCTTGGCGATGATCGCCCGGCCCCAGAAGCGGCCGGCAAGCCGATCGAGCACCGGCGCCAGCATTCGACAGGGGCCGCAGGAAGGCGAATAAAAATCCACAACGAGCGGCAGCGGAGCACCACCGATGAAGGGGGCGAAATTACTGTCGCTTAACGGTACGGGCAGGGCCTGGCCGTGAAGGGCCAGTGGAAGTTTGCAACGGCCGCACCTGGGGGAAAGATGCTGTTTGGCGAGCGGGATGTTGTTCTTGGCGCCGCAGGCGGGGCATTGGGCAATAAGTGAGTGCATCGTCTCCTCTCCAGCGAAACGGGAGATTTAGGTGGCTATCGGATTCTGGCCGGGTGGCGCAACATCGCAGCTCAACATTTATTATACTGCATACACGAATGATTCCGCCATGCCGTATTCTTGCGCATGGTTTCTTTGGGTCTTTTTATGGTTGTCACGGAGTGCTTTCCGGGTTAATCTAGTAATAATAATCAATACCAAACAAAATCCGTTTGGTAACTTTCAACCCACCCCGAAAGGAGATAGCGTATGGCCCTGCTGAACTGGAAAGACGAATACAGTGTGAATATCAAGGAGATCGACGATCAGCATAAGAAGCTGGTGGACATGATCAACGAACTGCACGAGGCCATGATCCAGAAAAAGGCCAAGGAGGTGCTGGGCAATGTTCTTTCAAAGTTGGTCAGCTATACTGCCACCCATTTCGCCAACGAGGAGCGGTTGATGCAGGGCAATGGCTACCCGGAATTCGCGGAGCACAAGGAAAAGCACGAAAAGATGACCGCCAAGGTGCTTGCCCTGCGGAAGGACTGGCAGGCCGGCAAGATTTCGCTGGGCATCGAGGTCTCCCAATTCCTGAAGGACTGGCTTGACAAGCACATCCTCGGTACCGACAAGAAGTACGCGCCTTTTCTCACCAGCAAAGGGCTCAAGTAGAGAGGGGCTTGCTTTTCGCGGCGCGTTGATTATGGTAGGAGCTGGCTGGGGAGGTCCCGGCCAGTTCCTGGCATGCGCAGGGGAAATTGATCGTCAAGTCTGTTTTAGGAGGAAATGCGGCATGTATCACGGTGATGATTACTCTTTGGATGTGACCCAGGCCCGGGCCCAGGCCGCCAGCGCCTTTCTGGCCAAGGTCTTCAACCGGATGGCCGCCGGTCTTGCGTTGACCGGCATCACCGCCCTGGCCGTGGTCCGGTCGCCTGCGGCGCTCCAGTTCATCTTCGGCAATCGCTTTGTCTTTTATGGACTGCTCGTCGTCGAACTCGGGCTGGTGGTCTATCTTTCCGCCCGGGTGGCCAAGATGGCGGCGACGACCGCCACCACTCTCTTCCTGCTCTATGCCGTGCTGAACGGGGTGACGCTTTCCTCGATTCTCCTGCTCTACACCGGCACCTCCATCGCGGCGACCTTCTTTGTCACCGCCGGCATGTTTGGTGCCATGGCGATCTACGGCGCAGTCACCAAAAAGGACCTGAGCAGCTGGGGTTCCTTCCTCTTCATGGGCCTTATCGGCGTGGTGATCGCCGGTTTGGTGAATATCTTCCTCCAGAGTCCGATGGTCTCCTGGGTGATGTCCGGCATCGGCGTCATCGTCTTTACCGGTCTTACCGCCTATGATGTCCAGAAGATCCGCTCTCTGGGCGCCGGGGCAATGATGGGCGACGGCGAGGCCGGGCTGCGCAAAGGCGCGATCCTCGGCGCCTTGACCCTTTACCTTGATTTCGTCAACCTTTTCCTTATGCTGCTCCGTTTCCTCGGCGACCGCCGCTAACCGCGGGAAGCGTATCGATGCCAATGGCAGGGGGTGGGGTAGTGTCGCCTCATCCCTTTGTTTTTTCACGAGGCAACTGGAGGCGGATATGGCACGGAAAGGGTATGGAGCGCGCGCGGTGGGAGTAGTGGCTGTTTGGTTGTTGCTGCTGCTGGCTGCCGGCGGGTGCAGCGTCGACAAGGATGGCGTTTCCGATAAGCCACCGCCCAAGGGCAGCGATTGCAACCTCGCGATTGTGAGGCTGCTTGGCTGATCGAGGCGCGTGGAATGTGATGTGAAAAAACCGGTCCCGGAATCCCGAGGCCGGTTTTTTGTTGTCCTTTGCCGGGGTGGCGTCAGCGGATAGCAGCAGCGGTCTTGGGCATGCCGGAACCTGCTTGGTATTTCCTCTGTAGTTTCGTTAGAGTGGTCAGGTATGCCGTCTGGTCCTTCAGCTTTTTGGCGGTGCGCATCTCCTCGCTCAGGGAATCAAGCGATGGGCGGATATCGATGCCGTGGCTGTTGAGCCGCTGACCGTTGGCCTGGTCCAGCACCAGCACCGAATAATATTTGACCAGCAGCCGCAGCCGCGATTCGCGGCGAAAAAGGTAGGAGCGGCCCCCGAGGGTGTTGAGGAAAAAGCCGGCATACTCGTAGAGGCCGGGCAACGGCATGGCGAGGTTCAGGTCGGTCTTGTTGCCGCACTCCGGCGCCTTGAGCGACCAGCGATAGAAGAGCGCCATGAGCGGTTCGAGGTTCTCGCTCTCGTTTAAGAGGATGTCTTTGACCAGCAGCACGTCGTCCTTTTTGAGGATGCGATAGAAGTGGGCGGTGTTGCTGAGGATGGTGAAGAAGGAGTTGGTCTCGCCGACCACCACTGGCGGATTGACAAAGAGCTTGTCCAGCAACTGGCCGACATACACCTGGGTGCCGCCATTCAGGTTGCGCGGCGCAATATAGTCTTCCCGATCGAGCCGAGTGAAGAAGGCCTTGATCTCGTTACCGAGTTGCTGGCACTCCCCGGTGATCGCCGGAGCGGCTGGCTGCGCCGGTGATGCTCCAGGCAGGGGGGCGGCCGCTTCCGGCATCGCGCTTCCTGGTTCCGGGGCAGGGGTCGGGACGGCCGGAGCCGGGACGACGGATTCGACCGGCAAGGGTGGTGAAACCGGGGGACGCAGCAGGAGCCACCAGGCGGCAACCCCGATCGCCACGGCCAGGGCGAGCAGCAGGAGGTAGACCAGGGGACGGTGGGTCGGGCGATGGATCGTCCGTTTTTCCGGGGGGGCCATGGGGCGTCTCCGCGCAGTGGTTAGATCGGA
>JAJZSH010000202.1 GCA_021822005.1 Deltaproteobacteria bacterium
AACTCCCTGATCTTTTCCATGAAAACCGGGGTCTGCTCTGGGTAATACCCCTGTTTCTTGGTGTATCCGGCCACGAAATGGGGGACGAAATGCTCGTGGCAATAGATGATGGCCCGGGCGTGCATGCCAAGCTTGCAGGCCACGCAGACAAGATTTTTCCCGTTGTAGCGGGGCATGGTTTCTTCATACCGGTCAAGCCACAACCCCTGGAACAGCCTGCCCATGTCAAGCTCCACCATCTCCGCCTCCGGTATTTTCCCGGGATCGGAGGCATTGGCCAGCAGGATCTTTTGCGCGGCCAGAAAACGGTTCCTGGGGAAATCGGCAAAACGGCCCATGCCGTTGAGCATGTGGAGCAGATGGATGCGCACCGGCCTGGCCAGGCCCGGATGATGGCCGGCGCTGGCCAGGGCATAGAGCGCGAGGGAGTCGGTCCCTCCGGAATACAAGATCGCCAGTTCCTGCTGCATGCTCATTCCCCCTTGCGCACCCGGTATTTCAGGAACACCTCCCCGGTTGCCGCACCCTCGCAGGAAACCAGGGCCAGCGGCAGAAACGGCTCGCCCAGCGGACCAGGGCCGCCGCACAAGGCGGCAGCCCCCTGGTCTCCGGAAAGTTTCGGCGTCAGGGTGAGGAGAATCTCATCGACAACCCCTTGCCGCAGGCAGGCGTAGTTCAACCTGCCTCCGCCTTCAACCAGCACCGAGGCTGCGCCGAGTTTGGCCAGATGGGCGAGGGCCGCTGCCAGAGAAAGCCCCCCGGCAGACTCGGCCGGCAGGGTCACGACCTGACCGAGATCCCCCAGCCTGTGCCGCAATCCCGCAGCCGCCGCCTCGCCGGTAAAAATAAGCGGCGGCTCCCCCTGCTCAAATATCTTTCTCCCGGTCACCGGAATATCGCCGGACTGGGTGATGAACCCCCTGATCCGGTTGGACAAAAGACGCCCCTCCGGCCCCCGCATCTCCGGATCACCCTGGCGCAGGGTTTCCGCGCCCAGCAGGCTGGCATCGGTTGCCGCCCGCATCTTTTCGAGGAACCCGCGATCAACCGGGCTGCCGGCAAGACCGGGGCCGATGCGGCCGCAGATGGTGCTGGCTGCGATGATGGTTACCAACACGCCGTCCCCTCCTCCAACCGTCCCGACGGCAAGAGGCTGCTGCCCGGCGGATGATTCCGAAAAAAGCCCTGTAACTTTTGTTGAAATCGAAAGATGATATTGTAGGAGCGAGCTTGCTCGCGAGCTTTGTCACAGCTTGTTTTCGCGAGCAAGCTCGCTCCTGCGGGATGCAATAATTATTCGCGTTTTTATCGAGAATTGAAATAACTCTCTGGATTCATGTTACGGACCTGTGCCGTCGTTCCCTTTTTACGAGGCCATCAGGTTTTCATTGACAAGATGGGCCTTTTTTCCCATAGAGTCAAGCATCCCTGAACCTCAACAGCCCTGAAAACAAAAATCCATCCGTCAGCTGCCCCAGCTGCCCATGAGGATGTCGCCAATGCCGCCCGCCTTCCGCTCAAGCCTCGTCAACCTGCAACACATCAATTTTCAGGACTTCAGCAACAGCCTGACCCCGGAAGAAGCGCGGGAGCCAAGTACTGCGCTGGTGGAATCCATTGCCCGAACCGGAATTCTCCACCCCCCCATCCTCAGGGAACAGGGGAGGACCACCATGGAGATCGTCAGCGGCCGCAGACGCCTGATGGCGGCCCAGCAGGCCCTCCACAGCATCTCGACCATCTGCCTGGTTCTGCCGGCGGAAACCCTGCCGGCGGAAACCCTGGCCATCAATCTGGAAGACACCATGCTCCGTGGCGACATCACCGTTGTCGAGCAGGCGATTTTTTTCCAGAAGATCCTCGTCCATCTGGATGCAAACGAGGCGGCCCGCCGGTTTCTCCCCGCCCTGAGGCTGGAACCGCACCGCCATCACCTCCACAACCTGGTGCAGCTTCTCGGGCTTGAAGAGCATCTGCTCGGTGCGCTCCATGCAGGACGGCTGCACGACGGGGTGGCCAGGGAATTGCTGGCCCTGAATTTCACCGACCGCCTCTCCCTCTACGAGGTCATGGAAATACTCAGCCTCAGCGTCAGCAACCAGAAGAAAATCACCGCCACCTGCCGGGAGCTGGCGGCCAGACACAACACCTCGGTCATGGCCCTGCTCTGCCGGCCCGAGGTGCGGGAAATCCTTGATCCCCGGGAGACAAACATCCCGCAGAAAACAGCCCGGCTCATGCAGTGGCTCACCGAACAGCGCTTCCCGCGGCTCGCCGAGGCGGAACAGAAATTTCGCACCTTCGCGGCCACACTCAAGCTGCCGAGTGCGGTAACCCTCAGCCACTCGCCCTCCTTTGAGCAGGATCAGGTGCACCTTTCCATCCCCTTTGGCAACCGGGAAGAACTGCGCAGGGTCTGGCCGCTCATCGCCAATGTCTTGCAGACAGAATAAGAAAAGGCTCTTATTCCATTTCTCGTTAAAAAGATGATGATGCAATAATTATCCGGCCAGCCTGTTTCTGATGGCCAGGATCGCGTCGATATTTTCAAAAAAGAGATCCACCAGAACCGGGTCGAAGTGCGCGCCCCGTTCCGCACGGATAAGATCGAGGATGGCCTCCATCCCCCAGGCTTCACGGTAGGTACGGTCATTGCCCAGGGCGTCAAACACATCGGCAAGAGCGGTGATTCTCGCGCTGATGTGAATTTCCTCGCCCTTCAAGCCCTTGGGGTAGCCGGTGCCGTCAAATTTTTCGTGGTGCTGCATGGCGATGACAATGGCGGTCCTGATGACCTCCCGGTCGGAAAGGCCCAGCATCTCCTGGGCCCGGATGGTATGGGTCTTCATGACCTCAAACTCCGCGGCGCTCAGCGGCCCGGTTTTATTGAGAATGGCGTCGGGGATGGCGACCTTGCCCACGTCATGCATGGAGGAAGCAAGACGGATCACCTCCACCTCCCGCTGGCTCAAGCCATGTTTTTCAGCCAGCAGCCGACTGTATTCCGCCACCCGGCGGACATGGTTGCCCGTCTCCAGGGAACGCATCTCGGCAAGCTCGCCCAGGGTGTAGATGATCTCTTTCTGGGTTCCTTCGATCTCCTGGTTCAAGAGCACATTTTCGTAGGCCACCTGCACGTTGCTGCAAAAAACCTCGATCATCCGCCGGTCAAGCTCGCCGAGGTCCCGCCAGCCCTCAAGATAGATAACCGCTTCTTGCCCGCGCTCACTGCAGAAATAGCCGATATAGCAGTTGTCCTGACAGATGGAGTGCTTGAGCGCCGTGGCCCGCTGGACATATTCAAGAACCTTGGCCGGCAAATCCTCCCCGGCTGCGGCGTCGATATACTGTTCATAAGCCCCGGTGGCGGCCAGCATCTTGAAACTGCCCTGCACATTGGACACCGCAATACCCGAGGTCTGGCAATAGAGGGCATTTTCGCTGAGATGCAGGATGGAAACCATCTGGGTCAAAACCCCGCTGGCCAGATTTTTGATCGATCTGAGACGGCAGATATAGGTGGCCGCGTCGATGATCTTTTCCAGTCCCTTGCGGTTGGCCTCGATGGTGAGGATATCCCGGTAGGAGCGCAGGGACGCCACCATGGTGGTAAAAAGCTTCTGGGCGGTGAGCTCTGTTTTTTCCTTGTAATCGTTGATGTCATACTCAACGATGACCTTCTCCGCCGGGGCCTGGCCGGGCTGCCCGGTGCGCAGGATGATCCGGACAAAGGAGTTTTTCAGCTCCTCCCGGATGTGGCGGACCACTTCAAGCCCGGCATCGTTTTTCTCCATGACCACATCAAGAAAAATGATGGCGGTGTCGGGGTGTTCGGCAATAAGATCCCTGGCCTCCTTGCCGGAATAGGCATGCAGAAAAAGCAGCCCTTTGTTCTCGTAGGAAAAATCGGAAAGAACCAGCTTGGTGACGGCGTGCACCTCTTCCTCGTCATCAACCACCAGCACCTTCCAGGCGCCAGTGCCCCCGGCCCGTTGCCGGGAAACCCCGGCTCCCTCCGGCTCCTCCGCAAAAAAAACCGCCTCATCTGATTCAACCATGCGCTACCCCCCCAGGTATGACGGCAGGAAAAAGGAGAACAAAGGATGTCCCCTTCCCTGGCTTGCTTTCACAGGTGATTGTCCCCAGCAATTTCTGGGTGACAAGATTATATACGATATGCAGCCCTAAACCGCTCCCCCCCTTTTCCCGGTTTGTCGTAAAAAATGGGTCAAAGGCATGGCTGACCTGATCCTCAGCCATGCCCTTGCCGTCGTCGCTGTACCGGAGCAGGACATTGCCGCCCTGCAATCCGATATCAAAAAGCAGAGAGCCGACCTCATCCTCATCGTAGGCATGGGTCAGCGAGTTGGTGATGAAATTGGTGACGATCTGGGAAAAGGCCCCTGGATAGCTGTTCAACTCCAGATCCTCGGGGCAGGAGATCTCCAGACGATGGCCGGTGTTCTTCAAAACCGGCCTGAGGCTCAGACAAACCTCGGCCAGATACTCCTTGACCCGAAAGGTCCTGCGCCCCTCCCCGGACTGATCCACCGCCACCTGTTTGAAGCTGCGGATGAGCTCCGCCGCCCGATTCAGGTTGGCAAGAATCAGCTTCGCCGCCTCCTGGCAGAGCGTAAGATACCGGTCAAGGTCGCTCCGCCGCATGCGGCCCTCGCCATGGAGCGCCGCGATCACCCCGGTCTCGTTTTCCAGATGCGAGGCCGCCGTTACCCCCACGCCCACCGGGGTGTTGATCTCATGGGCAACCCCTGCCACCAGATCTCCCAGGGCCGCCATCTTCCCGGCTTGCACCAGCTGGGCCTGGGTTTGTTCGAGCTGGCCCAGGGTTTCCCGCAATTCCAGGTTGGCGGCGTCCAGACGGGCGGTGCGCTCCATGACCCGCCGCTCCAGGGTCTCGGTCAGGCCCAGCAGATCGCGTTCGGCCTGCTTGCGCACGGTGATGTCTTCAAACACCACAACCGTGCCCACGACCGTATCGCCTTCCACAAGGGGTGTGCCGACAAACTCCACCGGAAAAACAGCCCCGTCCTTTCTGGAAAAATAGCTTTCCCCCCCCGGATTTTTCCTCCCCTCGGCATAGGCCGCGCACACCGGGCAATCCTCCCGGGCATACGGTTCGCCGTCCCAACGCACATGATGCCGGAAATCATGCAGATGAGTCCCGATCAATTCCGCCTCATCATAGCCCAGAATCTGCAAGCCCGCCGAGTTGACAAAGGTTATGCACCCCTCGGTGTCCAGGCCGTAAATCCCCTCCCCGGCGGAGTTCAGAATCAGCTCGTACTCCCGATGCAGCCGGGCAAACTGCTCTTCCGCGGCATGACGCTCGGCAACCTCCTTCTGCAACAGGAGATTGGCGTCCTCCAGATCGGCAGTCCGCGCACGGACCCGCTCCTCGAGCTGATGGTGGGCTGCGGCCAGTTTCTGCTCCGTTTCCAGGCGCAGGCCAATTTCCCTTTCCAGGGGGGCGAGGGCGATACGCCTCAGAGTGAACCACAGGACAATTCCGGCGATGGCCGTAAGGAGAAACGAGGCAAGCCCCAGCTGCCAGTGGAGCTTGCGCAGGAGACCATCCACCTCGCCGGAAGAAGACACCATCTGCAAGGCCAACAGCTGCTTCCCCTGGAAGAGGACTTTCTCTTCAACCAGAAAGGCCCTTGCCCCTTCCCTGGGGCGGCTGAAGGCAACCAGATCCCGGCCCTCGGGGCCAATGGCGGCCAGGCGCACCACCTCGGGATGCTCCTCGCCCCAGCGCAGGACGAAGCCGTTTATCCAGTCGTAGTCATATTTGAGGAGAGGCTCAAGGAAATTGGCCGCCATCAGTTGCAGATCGCGGTGGGCCTGGTTTTCCGCCCGGGAAAACAAAAAATTCCGCTGATGGCGGGCAATGATGATGTCGGCCAGCGCCATGAACAGAAACAAG
>JAJZSH010000203.1 GCA_021822005.1 Deltaproteobacteria bacterium
CCGGACTGGCGCAGGGAGGTGAGGTCTTCTTTCTGGGCTTGACGGAAGATATCGTGGCTGGAGGACTTCTTGAGGATAAGATCCTCGATGGCCTGGGAAATGACCATGGTTTCGTAAATGGCGATCCTCCCCTTGAAGCCCGAGCCCTCGCATTTGTCGCAGCCCACCGGTTTGTAAAAACGGAGGGCCGGGTCATGGGCAAGACCCAGGGCTTCCTGGAGTTCTTCCGGCGGGGTGAAGGCACCCTTGCAGTTGGGGCAGAGCAGGCGCAGGAGACGCTGGGCCACCACCAACCCCACCGCCGAGGCAATGAGAAAGGGCGGGATGCCCATGTCGATGAGCCGGGTGATCGCGCCCGCCGCATCGTTGGTGTGCAGGGTGGAAAGCACCAGATGGCCGGTGAGGGCCGACTGGATGGCGATCTCGGCGGTTTCCGCGTCGCGGATTTCGCCGATCATGATGATGTCCGGGTCCTGGCGGAGGATGGAGCGCAGGGAGTTGGCAAAGGTGAGGTCGGCCCGGACATTGACCTGCACCTGGTTGATCCCGGCCAGTTCGTACTCCACCGGGTCTTCCACGGTGACGATGTTTTTTTCCACCGAGTTGAGATAATTGAGAGCGCCATAGAGGGTGGTGGTCTTGCCGCTGCCGGTGGGGCCGGTGACCAGGATGATCTCGTGGGGCCGGGAAAGATGCTCGATGAACAGGGCGCGCTGGTATGGCTCAAAGCCCAGCTCCTGCAGGTTGAAGCGCACCGTGCCCTTGTCCAGCAAGCGCAGCACCACCTTTTCCCCTCCGCTCAGGGGCAGGATGGAGACCCGCACGTCAAACTCCTTGCCGGAGATGGGCAGTTCAAAGCGGCCGTCCTGGGGCTTGCGGCGCTCGCCGATATCAAGATGGGCCATGATCTTGATGCGGGAGATGAGGTTGGGGTGCATGTCCAGGGGGAAGGCGTTGGCCTCGCGGAGGATGCCGTCCACCCTGGTGCGGACCCTTACCCGCTCATGATCCGGCTCGATGTGGATGTCGCTGGCCCGCTGCCGCACGGCCTTGAGCAGGATATCATTGATGGCGCTGACCGTGGCGGATTCTTCCCCGGAGTCTTCAAACCGCTGCCCGGTTTTGGCCGCCGAGGCATACAGGCGGTCCATGGCGGCGATGATCTCTGATTCGATCCCCACGCAGACCACGGTCTTGTCCGCAATATAACGGCCAACCTCGTCAACGGCGAAGATATCGAGCGGGTCGGCAAAGGCGACCAGCACCTCGCCGGGACGCTTGCCAAGGGCGAGGACCTTGTACTTTCTGGAGACGGCTTCCGGAATGATCTGGGTCACCTCGGGGTCCACCACGATTCGGCTGAAATCGATGAAGGGGATTTTCAGCTGCCGGGCAATGGTGTTGGCAACGGCGGCATCGTTGACAAAGCCGAGTTCGCGCAGGGCCTCGCCCAGTTTCATCTCGCGGTCGGCGCCGTAGGACAACGCCTGTTGCAGCTGGGTAGCGGTGATCAGCCCGTCTTCCACAAGAATGTCGCCGAATTTTCTTCGTTTCGGTGGTGTCGTCATCAGGAGCGCCACGGTTGGTGGTTTGGCAAGGAATTATTGGGCACGGTTCAGCCGCCTGCCGGTTTTTGGTTTTTCATTGTGAGTTTTTTGCAAAATTTCTACTATTGACCCGGCGATTAAACAAGTCATGCCCGAATGCTTTAGTCGGGCATCCACGTCTCTGGATTCCCGCCCCCGATCAGGTCGAGGGCAGGCTCTTCGCGGGAATGACGCTTTACATATTTAAACCCCGAAGCAACAAGTAGCATTGCCGTGGTAGTATTGCCGTCATTCCGGCGGAAGCCGGAATCCAGTATCCAAGAGCTTCTGGACCCCGGCTTCCGCCGGGGTGACGGCTTTTGCAAGAGTCTCATTGGGGCCTCACGCTCTCCCCCGCTGGTTCTCCCGCAGGGGTGGCATTAGTTCCCTCTCCCTCCGGAAGAGGGCTGGGGGGAGGGGGCGGAGCCGGCAGCGGCATCGTCTGCGGCAACTGCGGTGGCTGGCTGGGCGTTTGTCTGCCGCCATGCACCATGCCGTTGAACCAGGCAAGCCCTTGCTCGTGCCAGGACGCCATTGCTTGCCTGCCATCATCCGCCAGGCGCGTGGCCAGGGCCGTTCCCTGAACATACCATGGGGGCATGGCCTGTCTGTCCCAGGAGATGCTGTTCGCAAGCCAGACCGGGGGAAAGACGACCCCCCAGAACAGGAGCAGGAGGAGCAAAAAGCCTGTCCCCCACCGGAGAACAGGGGTGGGAAACGGGCGGCCCTGCTTCGGGGTATTGAAGGAAACTATTGCCTCCCGGACGATTTTGCGGGAGATGCGGGTTTCTTTTTCGGCGTAGGCCACCAGGAGCGCCCGGCTCATGATCTTGTTGATCAGGCGGGGATAGCCCTTGGTGAAACGCCAGATGAGGTCGGTGGTGGCGAAGGAGCGCGGCATTTCATAGACGCCGCTTTTCTTGAAACGGTGGAGGATATAGCTGACCATTTCCTGTTTTGAAAGGGGGGCAAGGGTCTCCATGATGCTGACCCGCTGGACAAGCTGGCGCATGTTGGTCTGGGCCAGCTTGTCGCGCAGCTCCGGCTGACCGAACAGCACGATCTGCAAGAGCTTCTGGGTATCTGTTTCAAAATTGGAGAGCAGGCGGAGCTGTTCCAGACTCTCGTCGGGAAGATTCTGCGCTTCATCAATGACGATGAGCAGCTTCTTGCCCTGTTGCGCCAGAGCGTAAAGATGGTCGTTGAGGATGCGCAGAAGCGAGTCGAGGCTGGCAGGGTGGCCCGCCCCCGGGCCGGAAAGGCCGATATCCTGAAGAATGGCCAGGAGCAGCTCAAGGCGGGAGAGATGGGGCGAGAGGATCAGGGCGGTTTCAAACCTGTCGGGCAGATCATCCATCATCAGGCGGAGCATGAGGGTTTTGCCGGTGCCGATTTCGCCGGTGACGATGATGAACCCCTCGTCTCCCTGAAGGCCATAGCGGATAACCTCCCGCAGGGCGGCATGCCCCTTGGTGGGGAAGTAATAATTCCTGTCCGGCGTCATGCGGAAAGGGTCTTCCTGCAGGCCGAAAAATTCAAGATAATTCATTGCGGCGTCGTCGCGTTTCCCAGGGTTGTTTTTGCCGGATCGTCAGCGGGAAGCGCCTCTTTCTTCTTCGGGATGGGTTTGGCCGTTGCCTCGTTGTTTTGTTTTTGGGTCATGCTGACAATGCGGGGCGTGATAAAGACCATGAGTTCCGTCTGGTCGTTGCGCTTGTTCGAGTTTTTAAAGAGGTTGCCAAAAAGCGGGATATCCCCCAGGCCCGGCACCTTGCTGTTCTGATCGCTCTTGTTTTGCTGGACAATGCCGCCGATGACCACGGTGACCTTGTCTTCCAGAAAAAGATTGGTGGTGATCGCCTGTTTGTTGATGAGGAGTCCGCTTGCGCCGGAGGTTGTCTGGTCAACGCTGTCGTTGGTGACCGCGACATCCAGGATGATGTAGCCATCCTGCAACACCGTGGGCTTGACCTTGAGGCCGAGGTTGGCCTCCCTGAAGGAGGTGTTGACGGTGTTGCTGGTCTGGGTCACATAGGGAATCTCCTTGCCCTGTTTGATCTCGGCTTCCTTGCCGTCGAGGACAAGCACACTGGGCGAGGAGAGGATTTCCAGCAGGCTGTCCGACTGCATGGCCTGGAGTTCCACATTGAGGTTGACGTTCTGGCGGATAAAGCCGAAGGCCAGGCTGGTGGCGGGCTCAGCGGCATGCAGGTCGATGCTGGAGGTGATCGGGTTGATCTTGGTGGCAAGCTCGGCGGCATCCCGGTAGTTGTTGTAGCCCCAGATGATGCCCAGCTGTTTCTTGGCCTCGTTGGAGATGGAGACGATGCGGGCCTCGATGTGGACCTGGGGAATGGGCTGGTCAAGCTCGACCAGCATCTCGCGCAGACGGGGGATGTTGCCGGCCCGATCCTGGATGACCAGGCAGTTGCCGCGGTTGGTCACGGTGATCGAGCCATTTGGGCCCAGGAGGGGCTTCAGCTGATCCATGTAGGCGGCGGCATTGCCGAACTTGGTGCAGAGCCGTTCGCTGGCAAGGTCGCGCTGTTGCCCTTGAAAGTCCGCCTTTTTTTCCACGAAGAGGACGTTGTTTTTTTGGTAGTACCGCAGCTGTTTGGCATCCATGATTACCTGGAACACCTCGTACAGGCTCAGCTTTTCCACCTCAAGATTGATGGTGTCGGTGATGTTGTCCGCCACCAGGATATTGATTCCGGCCTGGCGGCCCATGCCGCGCAAGAGCAGGGAAACCTGCAGGTTTTCCGTCCGCAGGGAGGCGGGAAAATTTTTCAAGGTCTCCAGCAGGGGAGCGCCGTTTTCCGGGTCCACCGGGGCACCGGCCAGGCCGGGGGCGGGGAACAGCCCCTGCGCCAGGACAAGCACAGCCGAGAAGAGTATTGCCTGCAGGGAAGAGATTCGCATCAGCGTTTTTTATCCTTCATGGGCAGAGGCCTGGGCGAGGACTCAAGCCACAGTGTATGGGAGACGCCATTTTGCTCAAAAATAACAAGATCCTTGAGTATCTGCCGGACAATCGAGTCGCCTACCGCCTCCCCCCTGGCGACCAGGCGGTCATTGATAACGGCCAGGGGATTGTTTTTATCCCAGATTATACCAGTGAGGGTCAATCCGCCAATGGAATTGCTTTTTTCCCGTGGTTCCTGGCTTTTGAAAAAGCTGATCTGCTCACGGCTCCAGTTAAAGGGATCTCTTCCCAGGGGCGGGCCGACTGTTTTTTGGCCCAAAACCGCCTCGATTTTTTCAGGCCGCACCGTGAGAACCTGGGGTTCTCCTGCCTGAAGCGGCAGGGCGTGGCCAAGGAGCAGGACCGCCAGGAGAGGCGGGACTGTCCTCGCTAACGCTCTAAGCGGCGGGATGCCTCGGCTTCTCGTCATGGCTTGTCCAGGGTTGTTCTGCCGACAACCATGCTGAATTTAACCTTGGCCTGCTGGTCGTAGCCCGCGTTTGTCAGACGTTCCACGGCAAGATCCTCGATGATGCCTATCTCGGGCCGGCCTTCGATATATTGCAGATACCGGTAGAGCTCCGGAAAGGGAACCTCCCCGGCCAGACTCACGGTGTTCAGGGTGAAGCCGTTTACGGAGCGGTCTTCCAGCTGGCTCATCTGCTGCAAATGGTTTTCCATGTTGATCGGCGCGTTGGCCTGCAGGGTGAAAAGGGTCTTGGAGAACTGTTCCCGGTCTGTCAGCGATTGCCATTGTTCCTCGACAAGCCGGATCTGCAGGGCCAGGGTCTCTGTCTGTTCCCGCAGGGCCTTTTGTTCCGCTTCAAGCTGGGAAACCTGCACGGCAAGCGCGCTGCCCAACTGGGCGGGGGCGGTGCCCTCGACCTCTTTTTTCTGGGTAATTTTCTGGTGCAGCTCCTTTTTCTGCGGCGCCAGGAGCAGGGTGGAGCCGCCGTAGAGCACCGCGGCGCAGGCCAGAACCCCTAGGCACAACTTCCTCAGCTCGGCAAAGGCCTCCGGATCGCTCTTTAACAGGAAAAACCATTCCTTCAGTTTATTCCCGATGATGATGAGTTGCTGGGCGTTCACGATGGATCACCCTCTCGTTTCAGTTGAAAGGCGATGGTAAAGGTGAAGTCTGTTTTCTTGGCATCGGGGCTGCGGTCAAGGTCGTGGAGCATCACGCTGGTAAAGAGGGGATTATTGCCCAGCGCCTTTACAAAGGCGGGCAACTCCCGATACTGGAGGGCGCTGCCGGTAATCTGGCCGCCATCCTTTGCGAAGATGATTTTTTCGCAGCGGACCGAAGAGGGCATTGCCGTGGCAATGGTCGCCAGCACCCTGGAAAAATATTTTTTTCGCTCCTGGATGCTGGTGAGTTTTGCCGCCTG
>JAJZSH010000204.1 GCA_021822005.1 Deltaproteobacteria bacterium
ACCCTCAGGAAGGGGGCGTTTTCAGGCTGTCTTGCGGCCGCAGTTGGCGCAGTCGCCGGTGGCTGCCTCCCGCGCCTTTTTCATCGCCTGGATATAGACCTCGCACCCTTCGCACTGGCTCAGTTCCTTGGCGCAGGCGCTGCTGGCCCGTTCCCAGCAGGGAATGGAGCGGTCGATGTAGGCCGAACAGGTCTCGCGTTTTTCCGGGGGGCATCGGGTAATTTCCCAGCACGGCGTGAGTTCGAGGAGCATACGGATGCCGGGGATGCTGATGCCCTTGTCGTGGATCAGGGTCCGCAGGCAGCGGATCCATTCGATGTCGTTGTTGGAGTAGTAGCGTTTGTTGCCCTGGCGAGCCGGCTTGATCAGCCCTTCCTCTTCGTAGATGCGGAGAGTACGGGGGTGAACGTCGAGCAATTTTGCGGCGACGCTGATAGGATAGATTGGGGCACTGTGGTCGACTGTCATTATCTTCTCCCAGAAATTGGAAACTCCACACAGGCCGACTTCTAAAAAAGTATGCCCAGAAGTCGGGGACGATTGTCAATAAAAAGCTGCCGCTTGCCGGCTTTCCAGCCGGGGCCGTTCTGGCATCCTCGGCTGGAAAGGGCTCTCACGGTTATTTGCTTCCCCGCAACGTCTTCAAAATCTCCGGTGCCGGCTCATCCTCCGCCAGGATGATGTGGCAGGTTTCGCAGTCCATGGAGATGGTGCCGCCCGCCTTGGTGGTATGGCCGTCGTCGTGGCAGCGGAAGCAGCCGGATTCGTTCTTGTGGCCCAGGAAATTCGGGTAAGTGTTCCAGCCGATCTTCATGCTGGGGAAGACGTTTTCTTCATACGCCTGCTGAATGCCGGTAATAGCCTGTTCGATCATCAGGATGTTGCTCTTGTAGAGGGCAGGGTATTTTTCCTGATACCAGGTGCGCAACTGGGTGGCGATGGAGTTTTTCGCCTCCTCGGTGGAGACATATTCCTTGTTTACCACCTCCAGGGCCTGTTGCTTGATAAAGGGCAGGGCCGTGGGGATTTTGCCGCCCAGCATCTTCAGGTCGAGCGCTTCGTCCGCCGTGAGATAGATGTGGGTCGGCCGGTTGTGGCAGTCCACGCAGTCCATCACCCGCACGCCTCCTTCCTGCTTGCCGTCAGGCGCCGATTCCGCCGCCCTGTCCGAAGCAAAGACGATCTTGGTGCCATCGCGTTTTTCCAGCACCACCTCGCTGATTTGCTGCCGGGCGCGGTCGGTGTGGGTATAGGTGATTTTGTTTTCCGGCGCCACGTGCCAGTGGATACCGTGTGCCTGCTGGCCGCGGTAGCCGCCATGCCCCACTTTCATAAGCAGTACGGTCTGGACGTGGGTGTTCTTTTCATCGGGCAGGTATTTGTCCTTTACATAGAGTTTTTCGCCGTGGAAAAGTTCGGGGCGGTGGCACTCCTCGCAGGTCTCGCGGGCCGGGCGCAGGCCATGGACCGGCGTTTCAATGGGTCGGCTGTAGGTGCCGAGCGCCACGGCAAAGAGCTGGCGCACGCCGGATATCTTCGACTTGGCAAACCATTGAGCCCCGGAGCCGATATGGCACTCCACGCATTTGACTCGCGAGTGGGGCGAATTCTGATAGGCGGTGTATTCCGGCGCCATCACCGTGTGGCAGAACTGGCCGCAGAAGGCGACGGACTCGGTATAGTGGTAGCCAGTGTAGGAGGTGAGCAGCACGATGAAGATGTTGAGCAGCGTGAGCCCGGTGGCCAGCATGATGAACTTGCGCACCCGGACGAATTTGTCCGGCTCGGTGAACTGTTCCTTAAGATAATCGTAGGTGAAGATGCCCACCTCTTCCTTGCCCTTGAAGAAGAAAAGGCCGAGGAAGACGAGCAACAGGCCAAGGAGAAAGGTCGGCCCAAGGACCATATAGATGATGAAGCCGAAATATGGGTTTTCCACCACGCCCTGCATATCGAGCATGGCCGACACCAGCAGCACCGGAAAGGTTACCGTGGCCATGATGGCACCCAGGAGCGAGACCTTGCTCCTGGCGATGCCGCCGACAAACGCCTTGATAATGTCTGTAAATCGAATCAACGTTCTTTCTCCCCAGTTATGGTATCGTATTATCCGGCGCCCCCGCACCGTCCCCAACTGATACTTTGTGGTATATCATAACGAGTTTGAAAGAAAAAACAATGTAATTTTAATAAGTTAACTTGTATTTTAAATTGTTAAGATTGCGTTCAAGCTGGTTGCCAGCATTATGGCATATTTAAATTTCCATTTGCCGCTTTAACCGCAAAAAACAAGAAATAACCCGGAATAAGGCTTAATTTGCCGCCATTCTGGCTGGCTTTTCGGTGCAGTGGGCAGAGGCAGGGCAGATGTTGCAGGCATGGAGCAGCGATTCCCCGGACTCGTCGCCGGCGGTATCCGCTTTTTTGTCGCGGGACTTCTTCTGGGAACACTCAAAAATGATCTCCATCTCTTCCCGGTCCAGGGTCTCGGTTTGGAGCAGAATCTCGGCCAGGTGGCGCAGAAAGTCGCGCTCGCGGGAGAGGATCGCCTGGGCCTGCTGGTAGCAGCCCTCCACCAGTTTTTTGACCTCCTGGTCGATGTGGCGGGCGATGTTTTCACTGTGGCTGGTGGGGGCCAGGCCGTTACCCAAAAACATGCTGTCGTTCTTGGCATAGGCGAGCGGCCCAATCACTTCGTTCATGCCCCATTGGCTGACCATGCGGGTGGCAATCTCGGTGGCACGGATCAGATCGTCCTCGGCGCCGGTGGTCTGCTGGCTGAGCCCCACTTCCTCGGCGGCCCGGCCGCCCATCAGGATGGTGACGCGGCTGCGCAGATAGGTTTTCGAATAGGCGTGGCGGTCGTTGAGCGGCAACTGCTGGGTATGCCCCATGGCCTTGCCGCGGGGGATGATGGTGATCTTGTGCAGCGGGTCGCTTTCCGGCATGAAACGGGCGATAATGGCATGTCCGGCCTCGTGGTAGGCCATGGTGCGGCGATCGTTCTCGCTGATTACCAGTCCCTTGCGCTCGACGCCCATGAGGATGCGGTCCTTGGCCCGTTCAAAATCCTCCATCTCGATGGCGCTCTTGTTGGCGCGCGCCGCAATGAGCGCCGCCTCGTTCACCAGGTTGGCGAGTTCGGCGCCGGTAAAACCAGGGCTGTTGCGGGCGATTTCATAGAGATCGACCGAAGGGGCGGTGGTGACGCGCTTGGCATGAACCTCAAGGATCTTGAGCCTTCCCTTGACGTCCGGCGGCAGGATGGTGACCTGCCGGTCGAAGCGGCCGGGTCGCAGAAGCGCCGGATCGAGGATGTCGGGCCGGTTGGTGGCGGCCAGCACGATGATGGTGTCGTCGCGGCCAAAGCCATCCATCTCGACCAGCAGCGCATTGAGGGTCTGGCTGCGTTCGTCCTGGCCGCCCACGGTGCCGGCGCCGGTCCGATGGGCGCCCACGGCGTCGATTTCATCGATGAAGACGATGCAGGGGGTATGTTTCTTGGCCTCGCGGAAGAGGTCTCGCACCCGCGAGGCGCCGACACCAACGAACATCTCGACAAAGTCGGAGCCGCTGAAGCTGTAAAAGGGTACCCCGGATTCACCGGCGATGGCCTTGGCCAGCAGCGTCTTGCCGGTGCCGGGCGGCCCCTGGAGCAACACGCCCTTGGGAATGCTCGCGCCCAGGCGGCTGAAGCGCTGCGGGTCTTTCAGGAACTCAATGATCTCGACCAGCTCATCCTTGGCCTCGGGAATGCCAGCCACATCCTCGAAGGTGACCTGCCTGGCTCCCGGTATCGGCAGGATCGCCCGATCCTTGGCAAAGTCGGAGTTTTCCTCCCCCTGCTGTTGACGCTGGCGCCGGTTGACAGCGAGCCAGATCACGAGCAGCAGCGCGATGGGGAGGGTGATGGTGGCGAAGTTCCAGAAGGGCGAGGGCTGGTCGGAATCGGTGGTGATCGCCACCTTTTTCGCCATGAGCCGTGGCATGAGCGAGGCAACATCCGGAGAAAAGGTGGTGAAAGTGCGGCCGTAGATGTCGGACACCCTGACCGTGCCGCCCTTGAGATGTACCTCGACAACCTCGTTGTTGTCGAGGCTGGTGAGGAATTCGTTGTATTTGATCGGCGGCAGTTTTTGTTCCAGGGTATAGAAAAGGTAGCCGGCCGTGCCGAAGAGCGCCAGGATGGCGAGGATGATGCTGTTCTGGATGATCCGTCCCATGCGTCTCTCCGGCCCCGATACGGTAGAATGAATAATTGGCGGTGTCTTCCTTTTCATATTAACGAAACGGTTCCGGCTCTGCCAAAGAAAAAAGCCCGGACCAGCGGTCCGGGCTTTTTGTGTTTTTGAGGAGTTGTCGGTGGAAGGTGTGTTGTTCAGCGAAACAGCCGCGTTGTCAGATCCCGCCAAGGGCGGAAAACCACCCCCGCAGAAATTCCACCACACCGCCGCTGTGGATGATGCCGCCGATCAGGCAGATAAATCCCCCCATTCCCACCACGGCACCGGCAATCAACAAAATCCCCAGCCCCGTCCGCGAGATCTCTTCATCGATCTCCAAGGACTGGCGGGGTTCCGGCTGATAGATCCCGGTTTTTTTCCGTACCTTTGCGATGGCAATGGCAATGGCGTTTTTCATGATCGGTGTCCGCCTTCCTCAACCTGGGTTACACGCCGGTGATGGCGGAAATCCATGCCTTCGCCAAGGCAAGCAGGCCACCACTCACGACCATGCCACCGATGAAGCAGGCAACCGCCCACAGCCCGACCAGCGCCAAGGCAACGCCCAACGCGGTCAGGGCGCCCTTCGAAACGTTGACTTCCGCCGCCGATTGCTCGGTCACACGTGTACGGGGCAATACCGTGTTCGTCATAGTCGGCCTCCCTTGTGGTGGTTTCCCTTGCGCGCACATCCATCCGATGCGGCCCTCTTTGATTTTTATTATAAGCATGGATTCGGGAGATGCAATAAAAAAACTAATAATTTTATATAGTTATATTATAACAATAATTGTCAGCATCAGGGTGATTATTTGATGACAGCATTCCGGGAATTAAACAATGAACAATATTCTGACACTTCAGAGTGACATGATGAAACGAAAAAACGAGCCCGGGCCACCATGGGAAGGCAACCCGGGCACAAGAAAGGAGAGAGGACTACCGCATGTGGTGCATCATACTACCCATGAGAGGTTTGATGCTCTCCATGGCGATCTTGGCGTACGGGTCGAGAGCGTCGCCGTTCCGTTGCTGGAATTTTCGCGCAGCTTCCTCGGTGGCAAAGGGAATGAGTTCCTTGGCCATGGGCCCGAGAACGTTGCTGCCCACCACATAACAGGCCTTGGCGCCGTCCACCCGGGTGCTGTCGTTGAAGTCCTTGACCCAGCCATGGCCACGTCGGCCGCGGTGTGACGGGCATCGAACCTGGCCATATCGAGCAGGAAGCGGAACATGCATTTGCCGCCGTCAAAGGCGACCATGGACTTGTCCTTGAAGATGACCCGGGTCTGCCACTGAGGATATTGGGCCGGATACATGCCGCAGGCGGCGCAGCCTTGAGCAGGGGCGATGGTTTGGACCGGGTATGCTTCGTTTGCCGGTGTTTCCGCCCGGGCGCCTGTGGCGCCGAAGCAGAGCAGCGCGAGGAGAGGCAGGGAGAGCAGATAGCCCAGGTGGTGACGGCGGAAGAGTCGCTGCATATTCGTTCCTCAAGGGGTGTTGGGGGGGCGGCCGCTTCTGCTAAATGCAAAATGCGGCAAATTGCCGCAGCTGTTGGTCCTGGCAGATTACGACTATTTGGCGGGCGGATATTTCTGAAGCTTGCGCTGGAGTGAGCGGCGGTGGATGCCGAGCTTCTGGGCCGCGGCCGAGATGTTGCCCCCGCAGTCATGAAGCACGCGGTTGATATGCTCCCATTCCACCCGCGCCAACG
>JAJZSH010000205.1 GCA_021822005.1 Deltaproteobacteria bacterium
CGCTGGAACGACACAATCTGTGAAATGTAGCAGTGTTAACGGCGACGGTTATTCTTGAACGGCCCCTAAGTTTTATGCGAGCCCTTTCCTTTTTTTGCAAAGCAGGGCATGATGGACAATCATGACAGACCAGCACATCCACTCCAGGCCGCAAGGCCCGGCCATCAACCAGGAAAAATGCACCGGCTGCGGCCTCTGCCTTACGGTGTGCCCGGACCAGACCCTGTCGATGCTACGCGGCAAGGCCGTAGTCAGCGGGGATCGCTGCCTGGCCTGCGCCCATTGCCGCGCCGTCTGCCCGACCCAGGCCATCACCGTGCCGGGCCTGGAGCACGACCTCTTTTTCCATACCTTCAACGCGGACAACGGTTATCTGCCCCCCGGTCAGGGAGACACACCCCAGCTGGTCCGCCTCATGCTCTCCCGGCGTTCCTGCCGCAACTACAAAAACCGCGCCCTGAACCCGGAGCTGCTTGAAGACCTGGCCCGCATCGGCGCCACCGCCCCCTCCGGCACCAACAGCCAGGGCTGGACCTTTACCATCCTGCCGCACCGGCCAGCGGTCGAGACCCTGGGCAACCTGGTTGCCGCTTACTTCGCCCGACTCAACCGGCAGGCGGCCAACCCCTTGCTGCGTGGCCTTCTCAGCCTGCTTGGCAAACCGGCCCTGGCCAATTATTATCACCGCTACCATCAGACCATTGCCCAGGGGCTGCGGGAATGGGAGGAGCAGGGCCACGACCGGCTGTTCCACGGAGCGCCCGCCGCCATCATCGTCGGCTCACGGCCCGGCGCAAGCTGTCCGGCGGAAGACGCCCTGCTCGCCACCCAGAATATCCTGCTGGCGGCCCACACCATGGGTCTCGGCTCCTGCCTGATCGGCTTTGCCGTGGCGGCCATGGCCAAGGCCCCGAAGATCCAGCGGGCCCTGGGTATTCCCGACGAGGAGGCCATCCATGCGGTCATTGCCCTGGGCTATCCGGCCGAGACGTACCAGCGGCTCACCGGCAGGAAACCGGTAACATCAAGATATTTTCAAGAATAAGCTGCCAAGGACACCCCATGGAACACCGGATCATCGAACTGGAAACCCGCCTGGCCTTCCAGGAAAACGCCCTCGAAGAGCTGAACGCCGCCCTGATCGGCCAGCAGGCCCAGCTTGACGCTGTGGAAAAAGAATGCGCCCGCTTGGCCAATCTGCTGGCCGGAATCCTTGCCCCCCGTGACGCAGATCGACCATGAGCCTGTTTACCCTCACCGTCGGCTCGCAAGCCTCTCTGCGCGGCGCCTCGGCCACTCTGGCCGAGGCCCTCAAAAAACAGCTGACCATCGACAACCCCGAGTACCTCGAGGCCAAGAAATACAGCCGCTGGATGGGCAAACGGATCAAACCCCACCTCTATTTCTACACGGAGCACGGCGACGCCCTCACCTTTCCCAGGGGCTACGCCAACCACGCCATTCTGCTGGCCCGGAAATTCATGCGCCGGGACCCGCAAATCATCGACCAGCGGCAGACCGCCTCCCCGGTGGATTTCAACTTCCTTGGCGAACTGCGGCCCTACCAGGAGGAGGCCATTGCCGCCATAACCCGGCATGACTTCGGGGTGCTTGAGGCAGGCACCGGCTCGGGCAAGACGGTGATCGCCCTGGCGGTAATCGCCCAACGACGCCAGCCGACCCTGGTGCTGGTCCATACCAAGGAGTTGCTCTATCAGTGGGCGGAACGGGCCAGGACCTTTCTGGGCGTGGAAGCCGGAATGATCGGTGATGGCAATTTCTCCCTCGCCCCCATCACCATCGCCATTGTCAACTCGGCCCGGAAAAGGCTTTCCGAACTGCCCTCCCATTTCGGCCAGCTCTGCGTGGACGAATGCCACCGGGTCCCGGCCTCGCTGTTCACCGAGGTGGTGAGCGCCTTTGACTGCCGATACCTGCTGGGCCTCTCCGCCACGGCCTTCCGCCGGGACGGCCTGACCAAACTGATCACCATGTACCTCGGCGACCGGGCCTGCGCGGTGGACAATCTCGATCTCCAGGCCAGCGGCGCGGTGCTCACCCCGGAATATCTCCAGCGGGCCACGGAATTCCGCTATATGTACCGGGGCAACTACCAGGCCCTGATGAAGGCGCTCACTTCCAACCCGGCCCGCAACCAGCTCATTGTCGCAGATATCCTCAAGGAGCGCGCGGCCACCCCGGGCACCATCCTGGTGGTCAGCGACCGGGTCAAACACTGCGAGGAGCTTGCCTCGTTGCTCGAAAAGCACGACTGCCGGGCCGCGGTGCTCACCGGCAAGCTCCCGGCCGAGCAGCGCACCGCCCTGGTGGACGCCATCCGCCAGGGCGAGATCAAGGTGCTGATCTCCACGGTGCAGCTCATCGGCGAAGGCTTCGACTGCCCGGACCTCTCCACCCTGTTTCTCACCACGCCGATCAAGTTCACCGGCCGCCTCCTCCAGGTGGTGGGCAGGGTGCTGCGCCCGGCCCACGGCAAGCAGCCCCGTGTCTACGATTATGTCGACCCGGTGAGGGTTTTAAGCTCCTCGGCCCAGAGCCGCTGGCTCACCTTCCAGAAGGGGTAGAAAATGATCAAGAAGATTTCAACCGTTGACAAATAGCCATCCCCACCCTATAATCTGGACAGACTAGCCAGAAAAATGGAGGGTTTATGAGTCACGCATGGCAGTTACAAGAAGCAAAAAACAAGTTCAGCAGCCTGGTTGAGCGCGCCCAGCACGAAGGCCCCCAGACGGTCACCAAGCACGGCAAGGCGGCGGTGGTGGTCCTGTCGGTGGACGACTACAGGAAGATCACCAGACCCAAGGACGACCTGGCCACCTTTCTCCGGGATTCGCCCCTTGCAGACATCGACCTGGATATTCAGCGAGGCAAGGATGCGCCGCGGGATGTGACGCTATGAGATTTCTCCTCGACACCTGCATCATCTCGGAACTCGCCAAGGCTGACCCGGACCCGAGGGTGGTGTCCTGGGCCACCCGGCATGACGAGAAAAATTTCTATCTTTCCTCGCTGACCTTTGGAGAACTCCACAGGGGGATATCCAGGCTGCCGCCCTCGAAAAGGCGCGAGGCGCTCCGGCAATGGGTGGAACAGGATCTGAAAGAGCGGTTCACAAACCGGATACTGGATGTCACCATACAGGTCGCCAAGGTCTGGGGGGCAATTCAGGGAAACGCGGAGACCCATGGCCATCCCATGCCGACCATGGACAGCCTCATCACCGCGACCGGCCTGGCCCATGACCTGACGGTGGTGACCAGAAATACGGCGGACATGCGGCAGAGCGGCGCCTCGCTACTCAACCCCTGGGAATGAAACACCCACGGAAGCCGAGGCGAAACGGATGATCGACAAGCGGACGCTGTAAAAAACCGGAACACAAAGACGCAAGGATTTTTGTTTCACCGCGATACACCCGAGCGCCTTTGCGCCTTTGCGTTACAATTCTTTTAAGATGAAACCCATGGCTATCTCACAAAAAATGCTCGCCTTTGCGGAACGCTCCTCCTGGATCCGCAAGATGTTCGAGGAAGGCGCCCGGCTCAAGGCCCAGTACGGCGCGGACCAGGTCTGCGACTTCAGCCTCGGCAACCCGGACCTGCCGCCGCCCGCCCAGTATCAGGAGGCGGTGCGCAAGGTTACTGCGGCGGAAGGCCCAGGCGCGCACGGCTATATGGCCAACAACGGCTACCCCTTTGTCCGGGAGGCGGTGGCGAAACAAATCGCCGCCGAACAGGGGTTGGCAATAGGCCAGGATGAGATCCTCATGACCGTGGGCGCGGCCGGGGCCATCAACGTGGTGATGAAGGCCCTGCTCGATCCGGGCGACGAGGTGCTCATCCTCGCCCCCTTCTTTGTCGAGTACAACTTCTACGTGGACAACCACGGCGGGGTCACCAAGATCGTCAACACCGCACGGGATTTCAGCCTGGATCTTGCGGCCATCGAGGCGGCCATCACCGCGAAGACCAAGGCGATCATCATCAACAGCCCCAACAACCCCACCGGCCAGATCTATTCGGCCATCGCGCTTGCCGGCCTCGGGGCAATCCTGGCCAGGGCCGGACAGACCATCTACCTCATCAGTGACGAGCCCTACCGCAAGATCGTCTACGACGGCCACACCGTGCCCAGCATCTTCAAGGCGTACCGCAACAGCCTCATCGTTTCCTCCTACTCCAAGGAGCTGTCCCTGCCGGGCGAACGCATCGGCTACATCGCCGTGCACCCGGAGATCGAAGGCAAACCCCAGCTCCTCGGGGCCATGACCCTGGCCAACCGGATCCTGGGCTTTGTCAATGCCCCGGCCCTGATGCAGCGGGTGGTTGCAGAGCTTCAGGGGATCACGGTGGACTGCGGTGTTTATGCCCGCCGCCGCGAACTGTTCTGCAAGGTGCTGGCCGAGGCCGGCTACGAGTTTGTCCCGCCCAAGGGCGCCTTCTACCTGTTCCCAAAATCGCCCATCGCCGATGACGCCCGGTTTGTCGGGTTGCTGGCCGAGCAGCGCATCCTCGGTGTGCCAGGGCGGGGCTTCGGGATGCCGGGCTATTTCCGCCTCGCCTTCTGCGTGGAGGATGCGGTCATCACCCGCTCCGCCGAGGGCTTCAAAAAGGCCTTGGCTACGGCCAAGACTCTGACATAACCAACACATCACTACGAGGTTTTGCACATGGGAGACGCACTGGCGCTACTCGCCCTGCTGGTCGGGCTCGAACTTGTCCTAGGGGTTGACAACATCCTGGTCATCTCGATCTTTGTCGGCCGCCTGCCCGCGGAAAAGCGCGACACCGCCCGACTGGCAGGGCTCGCCTTCGCCCTGCTGGCGCGAATCGGCATGCTGGTCGCCCTCCTCGGCCTGACCAACCTCACCGACACCGTCCTGCTGCATTTTTCCGTCCGGGATCTGATCCTGATCACCGGCGGCCTGTTCCTGCTCTGGAAGGCGGTGAAAGAGATCCACCACACGGTGGAGGCCAAGGAGGAAGGGGCCGGACCCGGCATGGTCATGGGCGGCTTTGCCGCGATCATCAGCCAGATCGTCCTGATCGACATCGTCTTTTCCATCGACTCGGTGATCACCGCCATCGGCCTCACCGACCAGATCTGGATCATCATCAGCTCGGTTATTGTCTCCTTCGTGGCCATCCTCTTTTTTGCCCGGCCCATCGGCGAGTTCATTCTCCAGCATCCGGCCATCAAGATCCTTGCCCTCTCCTTTTTGATCACCATCGGGGTGACCATCTTCATGGAAGGGCTGCACAAGCATGTGCCCAAGGGCTATATCTATCTGCCCATGGGCTTCGCCCTCCTGGTCGAGATCCTGCAGATGCGCTACGAGCACAACCGCAAAAAAGGGCTTGCCGCCGGGCAGGGTCTCGACCGATTTTCTCTTTGACTTTCCATGCCCTGCCACATATGATAATTTATGAAGTGTACAACCATGACTCAAGCATCAGAAAAAACACAGGCGCTCAAAGATCCAGCTCAAGAAGCAATTGACACTATCGTAACCATCGCCACGCAAGCTAAGAATGAATTTACGTCGAGGCACAATCTATCCCACGGGGATGTCTTTGCAAGAAACCAAACATCTCTGACAGGGTCCAACACCCCCCTGTGTCAGGATAGATGTCGCCTCCTTTTTGAAAAATGTGTGTTAAACAGATAGCGACCATCAAACAGCTTGAGAAGGAGCTGCACCGCAAAGAGAAAGCCTTGGCCGAGACTGCGGCCTTGCTGGTTCTTCAAAAAAAGTTCCAGGCGCTCTGGGAGGAGCCCGCGGCAGAAAGATTGACCTCCCGGAGCGCCTGGCATTGATTGCCCTGATCGAAGAGGCCTGTGCCGCTATCTGGCCTCGGAGTCCACCTTCTCCCGGACCTTGCGCGCCGAGAAG
>JAJZSH010000206.1 GCA_021822005.1 Deltaproteobacteria bacterium
TGCCTGCCCCTGTTTAAAGAGGGCGGCCGGGGCCTTGTTGCTCTTGGGATAATCGGCGATCACCTTCTGATATTCAAGGATGGCCAGCTCGAACTCTTTCTGTTGGAAAAGGCATTCCCCCAACCAGAATCTGGCGTTGGGGGCGAGAGGCGCTGTCCGGTTTTTTTCCAGGTAGCTCGAAAAAGCGCTGTACGCTTCCTTGTATTTATTCGCCTTGTAGGCGGCAAGCCCTTTATTGTAGACGGTGTCGCTGGTGTTCGTCTCTGCGTCCTGCGCTGCCGTCTTGTCTGAAACCGGCCTTGCTGTTTCTTCCGGCTTTGCCGCCTCTTCCGTTTTCCCTGGTTTTTTCTTGATTTGTTCCGGTTCGATTGTCTTGGGGCCGCTGGCTATTTCAGCTTTTTTGCGCGCTTCTTCCGCGGCCTTGGAAGCACTGGCTGCCCGGTCCGCCGCTTCCTTGGCCCGGTCTTCCTGTATTCGACTGAAGTCGCCGGAGACGGAAGCAACCTGGGCATTGACTCCAGTTACCTTGCCGCTCAGTTCCGCCATCTGGTTGTGCAGTTGTTCAAGCCGGCTGTTGGTGTTTTGCCGCAAGGCGGCCTGTTCTTCCTGAATTTTTCTTGTCTGGATATTTTTTTCCTCGACCCGGGCTTCAAGCTGGAGCAGACGCGACTTGATCTGCTCCAGCTGATTCGCCAGTTCCGCCTGGGAGCCGCGCTGGTTTTTCATGGCGGTGACAGCGTTGTCCATTTCCGTGACTTTGGTATCCGTGGCGCGAAGCCGCATATCAAGGCCCCTGACATCTTTTTCCGCGGCGCATTGCATGAGAAATGGGGAAAGACACAGGGTGAGGGCAAGATTGGTTATCGATCGTTTCATGGGGCTGTCTCCTTGCAATATAAAAGCTTACAGGTCTTGACGTGGTGACCATTGCGGGCTGGATTGCGCGCCCTTGAGATGGAAAAGCGGACGGAGTCCCATGCCGTTTTTAAAGATAGCGCAGATTTCCTGTTTGTTGTTTCGTTTTCTTGAAAAGACAATTTGCCGACCATCCGGCGACCAGCTCGGAGATTCATGATCTCCCGCTGTTTGCGTCAACTGGACAGGAGTGCCGCCTTCAGGTTTGCTCATCAGGATATGGGTGTTGCCATTTACCCTGCCTGTATAGGCGATCCAGTCTCCTTTGGGCGACCAGCTCGGCGTGGTATTTTCGTTGCCAAGATAGGTTATCCGCTGTACGGCCTTGGTGGCGACGTCCATGACATAGATTTGCGGGGTGCCGCTCCGGTCGGAGACAAAGGCCAATTTTTTTCCGTCAGGCGACCAGGTCGGCGATACGTTGGCTCCCTCGCCATGTGTCAGCCGTCGCAATTCGTTGCCGTTGATATCAATCAGATAGATGTCCGGGTTGGCGGATTTGCTGAGCGTTACGGCGATGACGCTGCCGTCCGGCGACCAGGCTGGCGCCATATTGAGACCTTTCCGGCGGGAAATGGCGCGGGTACTTTTGAGAACGTTCAGCTCGGTGATATAGAGATTGGGGTTGTTCTTGTGGTACGAGGTGTAGGCAAGCCATTTGTTGTCAGGGGAGAATCTCGGGGAAACGGCCAGATATTCATGCTGGGTTACCTGGCGGATATCCTCGCCAAGAACATCGGCAAGCCAGATTTCCTTGTGTCCTGTCGCCGTTGAAACAAAGGCGATCCGGCTCTGGCTTACCCCGCGTTCCCCGGTGAGCTGCAGCACTACTTCATCGCAGAATTTTTTCAGGCTTTCCTGATGCTTGCTGATGGAGGTCTGGTAACGGCGGCCAAGGATCATGTGGCCTGATTGAATCTCATTCAGGCGCATTTCCAGGACAAGGCCGTCGGCTGTCATTTCATATTGGCCGAGCACCGTGAATTCCGCGCCAAGGGCGGGCCAGTCCCAGGTCTGGCTGCCACCGTAGGCGGAAGGGTCGATTATTTCGATAAACCCGTGAAAGGCCAGGGCCCGCCCCAGGAGATCCGCCATCTTCTTGCCGCCGTCATGTATGCTGTCCGGTCGTTTTTTATCGACAAAATACGGAACCGCGATGTTCACCTTGCGGAAATTGGCAGAGGTGATATCGAGATACACTATGGCCTCCGCAGGGCTGGGAGAACTGAGCAGCAGGGTAAGGCAAACGAGGATCATGCCCAGTGCGCGACCGGAGATGTTGTTGTTGATGGAAAGACAGGTCGCCATGCCACAGGGTATGGCGCGGACCGAGGTGCACTTTTCAGTTTTTTGAGACCAGATGTTTTTCATAAAAGAATCCATATCAAAAGACTTCTCCTGGCCTGAATTTCAGGCCGATTTCCATTTCTGACTGGTTGATGCCGATGGGGAATGGCGGCAGGGGGGAAGAGAGTTTCAGGGTTTTTTCAACAAATTGATTAAAAAAGACATTGTCTGATTTTTTCTTGAAAGAGCTTTCAATAACAACACCATCACGCCTGACCCGGATAATGACAATCGCCTCGACGTTTTCCTTCCAGTTCTGCAGATCCGGCAGCACCCAGTGTTCCTGGATCTGGCTGTTCACGGCAATAAGGTAACGCCGGAGATTTTCATCGACCGCGATTCCGCCGCCTGCCCCACCGCTTGCCTGAGTCGCTGCCGTGGATGATCCGGCGGCAGCTTTCCCGGCAGCAAGCTGCTGCCCTGCCATGAGCGCCTGTTTCAGGCTGTCAACCGCGCTTTTCGCTTTTTTGTCCGCATCCGCCCTGGCTTTTTCCGCTGCGTCCTTTGCTCGTTTTTCATTGTTTTCGGCGAGCAGTTTGTCCCGCAACATCTTTACCTTGTCAACGTCTGCTTTTTCCTTTGTTTTTATCGGCTTAAGCGAGATGGCGTCCTTGGCGACCGCTGGCGGTTCGGGCGCAGGCTGTGTTTTTTGTGGGGGAGCGGGCTTTGCTGGTTCAGGCGCGGCTTTGGGCTGCCGGGGTTCCGCCTGGGGGGCAGCGACGGCCTTGCTCGGCGCAGCCGGAGCCGGCCCGCCAAGATCCTCAACGGAAAAAAGATTGACCGTATACACCTCCGGTATTTTTTGCTGGAAGTGCAGAAACCTCGGGGCCAAAAGGCCGAAGAGCAAAAAACAAACATGCACGCTAATGGTCAAAAAAATGGATTTTTGCCATTGTTTATCGGGCAGCTCGGATGTCGGCAGACGGGAAGGCACGGTGTGCATGTTATCTTTTGGGTTTATCGATCTCTGGCTGGGTTATCATGCCAAGTTTATCAAAACCAACGGCCTTGATGTCAGACATGAGAGAAACCACCAGTCCGTAGGGTACTTCTTTGTCGGCCCTGAGCAGGACCGCATCGTTTGCGCCTTTTTTGGCAAGGGCGGCCAGCTCCTGCTTGATAGCGGCCTGGGTGCCTTTGGTATTGTTGAGCAAAAACTCCCCTTTTTTCGTGATTGTTACAATGATGGGAGTCTTTTCCTGTTGCAGGGGCTTGGCGGTTGTTTCCGGCAGATCAATGTCAACGCCCTGGGTCATCATGGGGGCGGTGATCATGAAAATGATCAGCAGCACAAGCATGACGTCCACCAGGGGGGTGACGTTGATATCCGAAACAAGCCGTTTTTTGCAGTTGCCGTCTTCGACCGGACCCATGGCGAATTCCTGTAGACCGTTGTTCAAAAATAATTATAATATTGGAATATCGTGATCGGCATAAGGAGCCGTAACGAAATGGCAAGAAATGTAATGGTTATTTTTCAACGGCTCCTAAGTGTTTGTCAGCCCTGGCGGGAAATGAAGTCCCGCTCCACAAGGTTCAGAAAGTCAACGGAAAAGCTGTGCATCCTGCTTTCGATCTCCGCCATCTGGTTGGAATAATAATTGTAAAAAACAACGGCGGGGATCGCCACGGCAAGGCCTGCCGCCGTTACGACCAGGGCCTCGGAGACACCGGGCGCCACAACGGCCAGCGAGGCTGAACCGCGCATGCCTATTTCATGAAAAGAGGTCATGATGCCCCAGACCGTACCGAAAAGACCGATAAACGGAGCGGTGCTGCCGGTGGTGGCCAGGAAGGAGAGTGACTTGGAAAGCCGGGCGGACTCGAGATTTTCCGCCTTGCGCAACGCCCTTTTCAGGGGCTCCATGCCGGCAAGGCGTGTTTCCAGGGTTTCATCGGCAGCGCCGCGGGAGGTGGCGGTGGTTTTGCCGAGTTTTTGCAGTTCATGGTAGCCGGTTCTGAAAATATTTGCCTCGGGGCACAAGGTCAGGTTGTTGGCGAACCTGACGGCTTCAGAAAGATTTTTGCTCTGCCAGAAGGTTTCAAGAAATTCTTCGCTTTCCATTCTCGCCTTCCTGTACAGGGAAAATTTTTGGAAAACAATGAACCACGAGTACAAAGAGAAGCCCAGCAGCATGATCATGACAAATTTGACCGTGAGTCCGGCGCCCAGGAACATTGAAATAATATTAAGCTCTCCCACTTGCAGTCGACCTCTTTAGGTTAATTTGGTTGAGACCTGAAACGCAAAATCCATACAAGAATACACATCGATGAAGCAGCTGGGGCTGATCCTTATCGAGAAAAGGGGAGTGATGCGGTGACATTCCGGCGAATTGCGCCCTCGAATATTCCCGCTACTTGTAATTTTTTTTGCGCATCTTGTCAATGGAACTCATTAATGATAGCGAGGTTTTCCGAAAAAATATTATTGAAAAACCTGGAGATGGCCGGCGTGAATCTTTTTGACATCATTCGGCAAAGAAGGTATTAAAATCCGTTTGAGCATCGTCGGAACGGTGGCTGGCTGTGTTGCCCCGGTTGAGCAGGATTCCGTTTCGTTTCCGGATACATTTGCAGGGTATATCTCCATGAAAGAAATCAAGGTTGGTTTACTGGGCTTTGGCACCGTCGGCAGCGGTCTGGCGGAGGTTCTTCTACAGCAGGCAACGCGTCTGCGGCGAAAAACCGGCGCCTCCATCCGGCTGTGCCGCGTTGCGGATATCCGCCTTGAAGCGTTGCCCCCGCAATTTAAGGATGTGCAGCTTGTCCGGGATGCGGACCTGATTTTCAAGGATCCGGAGATCGACATCGTGGTCGAGCTCATCGGCGGTATTGAGCCGGCGAAAACCTTTATCCTGAAGGCCATTGCGCATGGCAAGCATGTGGTGACCGCCAACAAGGCCCTGATCTCCCAGCACGGCATGGAGATCTTTGAAGCCGCGGCCCGGAAAAATGTTGAAGTCGGCTTTGAGGCCAGTGTCGGCGGCGGCATCCCGGTGATCAAGGCCCTGAAAGAGGGCCTGGTTGCCAACAGGATTCTCTCGATCATGGGAATAATGAACGGGACGGCCAACTATATCCTTAATAAGATGACCGATGACGGCATGGCCTTTGACGAGGTGCTGAAAGAGGCCCAGGCAAAGGGTTACGCCGAGGCCGACCCGACCTATGATGTCGAGGGCATTGATACGGCCCACAAGCTGGTGATCCTGATGACCATGGCCTACGGCATGAAGGTGAGCCTCGCCGATGTCAGCATCGAAGGAATTTCCCGGATTGAGCCCATCGACATTGACTTTGCCCGGGAGTTCGGCTATCGCATCAAGCTCCTTGCCATCAGCCGGAATCATGGCGACACGGTGGAGGCCAGGGTGCATCCGACCATGGTCCCCGAAAAGGACATGCTGGCCAACATCGGCGGCGCCTATAACGGCATCCAGTTCACCGGGGACATGGTGGAAGATATCCTGTTGTATGGCCAGGGCGCGGGCAAGATGCCGACCGGCAGCGCGGTTGCCGCGGACGTGGTTGATATTGCCCGGAACATCCTCTGTAACAGCATCAACCGGGTGCCCTGCCTTTCCTATCC
>JAJZSH010000207.1 GCA_021822005.1 Deltaproteobacteria bacterium
ATCTCATCCCGACCTCCGTTGGCGGTCGCCGCACCATTTCGACTGGCAGACCTTCAGCGAGGCAGTGCAGGGTGGCGGGGTGGTGCCGCCGGATTCCCCTGCCTATGCCAGTTATGCGGTGGTGGATCAGGATTACGTGCATTTCCATATCCGCTTTGGCTACCACTATACCGTGGTGGAGGCCCTGGCCACCGATGAATCGGAGAACAACTACGCCACCTTGCGGTTTGTCGGCGGCGGGGCGTCCCTTGGCGGCCGGCTCCTCAGGCTCCGCTTCATTGCCGAGGTGTTGCGGGAAAGCGGATTCCGGGTGACCATCCGGGGTGATCTGCTGGATGCGATGCGCAGTCGGGAGCCGGCCGCCTTGTTATTGGCGAGGCTGCAGGAGGTTGGTCGGCTTCTCGGCGCCACCAGGTTGCTCGATATGGTTATCGCGAACGAGGAAACAGCGCGACGATTCGCGCAGGAATTCATGGCGGGCCGCTGCGATTTTTTTACCGCTGCCGCCCCCCCCACCGACCCATAAACGGAAAGGCAATGGCGCGTTACGAATTGACCTGGATTACCCCCTATCTCGCCGTGGGCTCGGCCCCGATGTCCTTTGACGATCTCGATGCCATCAAGGCGCAGGGAGTGGACGCCATCGTCAACCTCTGCGGCGAGTTCTGCGACCTGCACGAGATCGAGGAGAAAACCGGCTTCGAGGTCTACTTCCTGCCCATTCCGGACGAGACCGCGCCGGACATGGCGGCCATGGAGCAGGCGCTTGCCTGGCTCGACGAGGCGGTTTACCTGGGCAAAAAGGTGCTGGTGCATTGCCGTCACGGCATCGGCCGTACCGGCACCTTTGTCACCGCCTATCTGTTGCGCCGCGGTCTCGGTCTGAGGGTGGCGGGCGACCGGCTTGCGCACACCCGGGCCACCCCGGCAAATTATGCGCAATGGAAATTGCTCAAGAAATACGGCCGCAAGGCCGGCA
This sequence comes from Deltaproteobacteria bacterium, assembly GCA_021822005.1. Classification (GTDB taxonomy): domain Bacteria; phylum Desulfobacterota; class Desulfobulbia; order Desulfobulbales; family Desulfurivibrionaceae; genus Thiovibrio. The sequence goes on from JAJZSH010000207.1 coordinate 980, forward strand.
CCCTCACCGTGCGGCCGCCGACCGCGGAAAATCGGGCGGTGGTTGACCTGGCGGATTTCTTCGCGGAATATGAAGGCCTGGTGCAGGACGTGGAGGAGAAGGTCGCGGCGTATCATGCCGGGCAGGGCATGGAAGAGGGCCGCTGTGGCCGGGAGCACGACCAGTGCTGCCGTTGTTATTTCGAGCTGCGTTTGATCGAGGCCATCTACCTCAGCACCCGGATGAACAAGGTGCTGAAAAGTCAGCAGCGGCAGGAATGCGTCGACCGGGCGGTGGGCTTTTTTCAGCGGATCAAAAAAATGGCGGCCGAGGAGAGCGGCCATCCGGAGATGCCGCAGCTCTATGCCGCCGCCAAATATTGCTGCCCGCTCAACAGCGCCGGGCGCTGCCTGGTTTTTGACCACCGGCCGATCATCTGCCGAACCCATGGCGTGCCGGCGGAGGCGTTTGGCCAGGCGCTTGTGGAGGATATCCTGATCAACATCTCGCGGAACGTTTTTTTCGTCCTGTCAGGGGCTTTCCCGGAGAAGGGGGATTTGTCCTTTTCTTGTGTGGACGCGGTTTCCGGACGCTTTACCCAGATGTACTTCCATTATCTGGCATCGCGGTGAGCGGGGCACCCAACGCCTCGGCGACTTTTGTTTCCAGTTCGTCCTTGTCGATTGGTTTGGCGCAATAGGCGTAAGCGCCCATGGTGAGCGCCCGTCTGGCTGCATCGACGGTGGGGTAGCCGGTGAGGACGATGATCCGGACCGCCGGGTTCCGCTTCTTTATTTCCCGCAGCACGTCGATGCCGTCCATTTTACGGAGCTTGACATCGAGGATGGCGAGGTCCAGCGGGTGATGGTCGACAAAGCGCAGGGCCTTGTCTTCGTCGTCGAAGATATGTGTCGTGTGGCCCTTGCGTTCCAGGATTTTCCGGATCATGATCGCGGCATCGAGAACATCGTCCAACACGAGAATCTGTGCCACTGGCTATCCCTCTTCGGTCGAGTTGGCCGGAAGGGCTGGCAGAAAGATATGGAAGGAGGTGTGCATGCCGGCGGCGACCGTTGCCGGGTCGCGGGGGGGGGATTGCACCTCGATGCGGCCACCATGATCCTGGATAATGCCGAAGGAGACGGAAAGGCCGAGCCCCGTGCCTTTGCCCGCCCCTTTGGTGGTGAAAAAAGGATCGAAAATTCTGCCCTGAAGTTCGGGGGGGATGCCGGTACCGGAGTCGGCGACGACGATTTCCACCTCCTTGGTTGCTTCCTGGAAGCGAGTCCATACGCCGATGATGCCTTCCTTGCCGATGGCATGGTGGGCGTTGTTCAGCAGATTGACGAAAACCTGGCGCATCCGTTCGTAATCGAAAGAGATTTCCGGAAGATCCGGCGAGAAGCAGTGGTGGATGTAGATGTGATCGAGGTTGAGGGTATGTTCGACAATGGAAATCACATCGGCCAGGCATTTGTTGATGTCGGCGGGGAATTTTTTGTGCTCCGCCGTCTGCCGTGAAAATTTGAGCAGATCGGCAACGATGCGGCGGCAGACCTTGGCCTGTTTTTCGATGGTCTGGAGGGGCTCGAGCACTTCGGGTTGCTTTTCAAAGTCTTCCTCCAGAAGCTGGGTATAGCCCAGGATGATGCCGAGCGGGGTGTTGATCTCGTGGGCCACGCCGGCGGCAAGTTGGCCGACCGAGGTCATTTTTTCCGACTGGACCAGTTGTTCCATCATTTCCTTGAAGTGGGTGAGATCCTTGGCGATGCCTTCGCAGCCTTGCATGAAGCCGGAGTCGCTTTTGATCGCCGAGGCGGTGAGCATCGTGTAGAGGCGGTTCCCCTTTTTGCCTACCAGCTCCACCTCGAAACCCCGGACGTGCCCCTGGGTGTCGAGGGCCTTGCGGTAGTGGTTCCACTTGTTCATATCGAGAAAAAAGTCCGCCAGTGACTGCCCGATGATCTCTTCGCGCCGTTCAATCCCCAGCAGTTCCAGGCCGCTTGGGTTGATGTCGCAAATATTCCCGGTGCGGTCGCAGAAATATATCATGTCCTGGGAACCCTCGAACAGGCCGCGGAATTTCTCCTCGGACAGCCGCAGGTCGTGGGTGCGCCGTTCCACCTGCTGTTCCAGGGTCAGGTTCATGCGGCGCATGGCGGCGTGGGCCTCCATGAGGCGGCTGTTGACCTGTTCGAGCGACAGCGAATCGTTGCGGACCCGCTCGATCACGGCGCGCATGTCGTGGTAGTAGAAGGTCAGCACGGCGATGGCGCAAAAGGCCAGGGAGTTGAAGCCGCCGCTGTAAGGGCTAAGCAAGGTCCACACCTGCGGGTGGCCGATGAACATCAGTATGTAACGCAACAAATGGCCGGTCCCGCGGGAAGCGGCCAGGATGATCAGTGCCATGCACACCCAGAAAAAATGGGTCCACAAGACGTTGTGGGGGTCGAGGCGGATCAGGCGCCGGGCGTGGTAAAAGGCGACCACGGCGAAGACGATCATCAGGGTGGAGCCGAGGAAATCCACCACATAGACGGGCAGCAGAGGGAGTATGACGGTATTATGCATTTTCGCCCCTGCCGGCTTCCTGCTTCCCCTTTTTTTCGGCCTCCGAGCAGAAGTCGATGAGGGAGCACATCAGAAACCACATGGCCGGCACGCAGAGGAGATGATCGAAGCGTCCGAGGTAATAGAGGAGGCTGCAGGCGGAGATTTCTACCCGCACGGCATCTTTGGTCAGATTGGAACCGGCGATAATGGCGGTGTCGGGAAGGTGGAGGGTAAGCCAGTGGACAGTGAAGGTGTCGATGTTCCAAAGCAGGAAAAGCAGGAGCGACAGCCGGAGGTGTTTCCAGGCCAAACCACTGCCCGGCGGATTTTTGTAAAGCATGTAAAGGAAATAGATAAGGGCCGCGGAAAAGAAAATGTGGGCCATCATGTGGACGACGTACCCTTCCGGGTGGTCATGGATCTGGACGGCCCAGGCCGGAGAGGGGATGGCGGCCGTCAGCAGGAACAGGAGAAAGACGCGCGTTCCCCGGCCTGGCCGCATGGCGTGCCGGAAGAACAAAGGTAATTTTTTTTCGGGCTTGGTTTGCACGGGGCCAGCATACCAAACCCGCGGGGCGGAGTGCAAGGGGGTACCGTTCTGGTTGCCGGCGGACACCGCCTGCTCCAAGGCGGGGCGGGTTGCTTCTTCCCGGAGTGAGGAGAGAGGCAAGGGGTTTTCCGCAGTTAACTGTTGCATTTTTTCGTGAGTTGGTCCATTCCATTAACAATGAACGCTGGAAAAAGCAGAGAGAGTGCCCCGCGGAAAAATGGCGCGGTCCCTGTGGTTGCCTCCGGGCCGCCCCGGGTGTTGCTGGTCGATGACGACGCCGACATGCTGGGCATGTTGAGGCGGCTGGTGAGCCGCAAATGCGATTGCCTGGTGGAGACGGCCGCCTCCGGCGACAAGGCATGGACCCAGCTCACGGAATGGCGGCCCGACGTCATCATCACCGATGTCAAGATGCCGGGACTCAACGGTCTTGAGTTGCTTGCCCGGGTGCGGGAGCTCTATCCCGAGATCTCGGTCATCGTGATGACCGGGTATGGCAATGTGGAACTCGCGGTGCAGTCGCTCAAGGACGGGGCCTACGACTTCATCGAAAAACCGTTCGACAAGGAGCGGATCGTCCACAGCCTGGAACGCTGCCTCGAACGGGTGCGGTTGCTCAGGAAAAACCAGCAGCTCCAGGAGATGCTGGCGGGCAAAACCACCTTTTCCGGTTTTCATGGGCGCTCGCCCCGCATGCAGGAAACCTTCGCGTTGATCAAAAAGGTGGCGGACACCGATGTCACCGTGCTGATCCGCGGAGAATCGGGTACCGGCAAGGAGCTCGCCGCCCGCGCGTTGCACTCCCTGAGCCGGCGGGCCGGCCGGCCGATGGTGGCCGTCAACTGCCCCGCCTTGCCTGAACAGATTCTGGAGAGCGAACTCTTCGGCTACGTGAAAGGTGCCTTCACCGGCGCCGTGCAGGACAAGAAGGGGCTTTTTCTGGAGGCCGACGGCTCGACGCTGCTGCTCGACGAGATCGGCGACCTGCCGCTCACGCTCCAGACCAAGCTGCTGCGGGTCTTGCAGGAAAGGGAGATCATGCCCCTCGGCCAGACCCGGAGCATTCCGGTGGACGTACGGGTGGTGGCCTCGACCAACCAGGATCTGGAGGGAAAGATCAGGCAGGGACTCTTCCGGGAGGATCTTTTGTACCGCCTTAACGTCGTGACGGTACTGATGCCGCCTTTGAGTGAACGGCCGGAGGACATCCCGTTGCTGGCCCACGAATTTCTGAAAAAATATACCGCCGAGTACGGCCGTGACGCGCTCGTCTTTGCTCCGGAAGCGGAGCAGATGCTGTTGCAGCGCCCCTGGCCGGGCAATGTGCGCGAGTTGCAGAACGTGGTGAAGCGGTCGGTGCTGCTGGCCGCCGGTCCGGTCATCGGACCGGCCGATCTCGGTGGTGCTCCGGTCGCCATGACCAGAAACGATCAGGCGGGACTACCCTCGTTGCACCACCTGCCTTACAATGTCGCCAAGCAGGATTTGCTTGGCCGGTTCACCCGCGACTACCTCGGCGAGGCCCTCCGGCGGAGCAACGGCAACGTCACGGCCGCGGCCCAGGCAAGCGGCCTGGGCCGGCAGGCCTTCCAGCGGCTGGTGCGGCGTTTTGGCCTGGAGGGGGATTCCTTCCGGCCTGGGCAGCGTTTGCCGGTGGAATGATTCTTTTTTCGCTGTGCCTGCCGCATGAAGTATTACCCTTTCCCTGGTGCATCTTTTTTGCTGCGCCGCAACAAAAAAGATGCACCAGGGGGACGATCGTGTAGTGGCGAAAGCGGGCAACCTCATTT
>JAJZSH010000208.1 GCA_021822005.1 Deltaproteobacteria bacterium
GCATCCCGGCCGGGCAGGACGTTATCCGTAAAGCTGAAATCAAGACAGCCATGCCGCTCGGAAAGACTCAGCACCTCCTGCTCCATCTGCGCCGCAGTCTTGCCCCGGTAGCCGTGCCATTGGAGGTTGAGATTGCAGAAGGCGCACTTCCCCCACCAGCAGCCCCGGGAAAATTCCACCGGCAGCTCCGGCACGAAGGGCTCCCCGGAAAACTCCCGGCGCAGGTCGTGAAAATACCCATCGTAGTCGGGGGTCGGCAACTCGCCGAGAGTCTTGAGCTGGCAGCCGGTGAAGGGTTGCCCTTTTGCCTGCGATTTTTTGCCCATGATCTGGGGAACCAGGGCGGTTTGCCGCCCGGCCAGCACCTGGCAGAGGTTCACGAGCGGCATTTCCCCCTCGCCATGCACGACATAATCGAGCCAGGGAAAGACCTCCAGCAGGGAGCTGCCCATTTCCGCCACGCAGGAAGAGCCGCCAAAAACAATGGGCAGTTGCGGCTGCAGCGCCTTGAGCCGCCTGGCCGCCAGAAGCGAGGCCAGCAGCTGGTTGAAGCAGACGGAAAACCCAACCAGATCAAACTGTCCCCAGTTCTGCCGGGCAAGCCAGTGGAGCAGATGCTCATCCACCTTCTGCCAGAGGCTATCTATATTTTGGGTGCCTGCACCCTTGCAGTGTGTGAGCCTTTTGGCAAGAAACCCGCGCAGCGCCCCCCGCTGTTGGGGAAACAGCAACCCGGCGTACAGCCCCTCGCACAGCCAGACATCCTGGGAAATTTCCCGATAGAGCTCAAGGCCGAGGGATTTGGCCAAGCCCAGATAGGGATGCAGACAGGTAACCCGCACATCCGGCTCGGCCTGGGCCAGATAACCCTTGAGCGCGCCAAGCTGGACAGAGGGCCGGTTGAAAAGCGCCCAGGGCATGGCGATCAACCCCAGGCGAAACGGGGGGCACGACTGGTCTGTGTTCTCAACCATTCTTGCTGCTCATGATCGTTAGAGGCATTAAAATTTCGCCCCCCGGAATAAAAACCGCTCAGCAGCGCCGCTTCGCTGCTGCCGCAGATGCGCGGGTCAATTGTCGGCAGAAGTGTCCGACAAAGAGGCCTGCGAAGTGTGCTATTGCACACGAGCAGGCCGATGACAGCTAAGCGAGCGCAGCGAGACTGCGAAGCAGATGCGGTGCTGCTGGGCGGTTTTTACTGCTCGATAATTTCCGTGCCCAAGGGCGGGGTGAAGACGAAAACCTCCGGCGAGACCGGTTCGTTCCGGCTGATATTTGAGAAGGCAAGATCGGTTATGCTGCCGAAATGATCGACAATCTCAAGACGGCGCACCATGAAATTCTCGTCGATCCAGATATGGAGGTAATCCACCTGCGGATGCGCGGTCTTGGGCACGAGCTTGACCGCCTTCAGGCTCGCATCCCCCTGCCTTTCCGGCGGCAGCACCTTGAAATCGCGGACAATATTGCCGGTACCGGCAAAAAACGCATAGGTGACATCGGAGTTAATATATTGCGAAACAGGCTGCACCACTATCTGGGCGGAATCGGCCACATACATGGAGACCTTCTTGCCGTCGCTGATCAACACCTGCCGGTCCGGCGTGAGGTAATCCCAGCGGATGCGACCGGGCTTGGAAATCACCACCTTGCCCGCGCCAAGCCGCTTGCGGGTACTCATCGGCACCGAGGTGGACTGCTTGAAATCAGCGGTCATGGTCTTGGTCTCTTCATAGCGGGCCTGGAGTTTCTGGGCAAGCTCCAAGGGCGTCAGCACGCCACACTGGCCCAAGCCGGGGAAAATTGCCAGTAACGTGAGGCCAACCAACAGAGAGAGCAAGGGTTTAACGTAGAGAGCAGTACGGTTCATGACAAATGACTCCTGTTGAAAATATCCGAGGCAACCTTTTCCAGGGCAATGGGCCGGCCAAAGACCTTTCTGGCTATGTCAAGGGCCGCATCGGTTACATCGGAAACATAATAATGGCTTTCCCCGTTTCGTTCGAGCTGCTGCTCGATGGCCGGGTTGCTTTCCAGAAAAAGAGCCAGGCTTTCCGCCACCACCTCGGAGGAATCAATGATCGCCACCCGCTTGCCGATGCGCGGCTGGATCAGATCCTTCAACAGCGGATAATGGGTGCAGCCCAAAACAAAGGTATCCACCTGCCTCAGCCGCAAGGGCTGGAGATAGCGGCGGAGGATCATCTTCGTTTCCCGCTTGTTCAGCCAGCCTTCCTCGACCAGGGGAACCAGGAGGGGGCAGGCCTGGGAATATACAGTGTATCCCGGCTGCTCGGCCAGGATCTTTTTTTCATACACCCCGCTCCTGATGGTGGCGCGGGTGCCGATCACCCCGACCCGGCCGGAACGGCTCGCGGCTATGGCCTTGCGTACCGCCGGGGTGATGACCTCGAAGATGGGCACGGAAAACTCCTGCTGGAGAACCTCGGAGGCCACGCTGGCTGCGGTATTGCAGGCGACAATGATGATCTTCGCCCCCTGACCGAGGAGGAACTCCGTATTCTGACGGGCATAGGCGATAATGGTTTCCGGGCTCTTGGAACCATAGGGAGTGCGGGCCAGATCGCCGAAATAGGCAATGCGGTATTGCGGCAGAAGCTGCTCCACAGCCTTGGCCACTGTCATCCCACCCACACCCGAATCAAAAATACCAATCATGGAGATCTCACAAAAAAAGGAATATTTGAATTATACACCAAGCCGGAAAAGCTGTAAAAAATACCGGGCACTATGCAGCGTATTCGGGAAAAAGTCAACATTCACACCTTGCCTGGAGCAGCACGGCCCTCGCGCCCCAGAAAAAAGGAGGGCTCCTGACCTTCAGGTCAGAGGCCCTCCTTGAGGGACAATATAGTTGCCCCCCGGCAGGGGCCTATTTTTTCACGGCGCCCGCCTTCCTGGCCTGGCCGTTTTTCTTGCGCTTGGCAATGGACTTACGTAAATTTTCCGGCAGGCCGCGGTCCTTGCCTGCTTTCTTGCGCCGTTCGGAAAGGGACTTTGCACAGAGAGGCTGCCGCAGGGGGAAGCCCCATTTCCCCCGGTATTCCCTGCCAGTCAGGCCATGGGAGCGCAGATGCTTTGGCGACAGCATCTTGAATTCCTGCCCACACTCCAGGCAGACTATTTTATTTTTCTGGATGGATTTTTCGGGGGTCATGCCTGGAGCAGTCACCACCCCGGCAATTCCTTCTGAAATTCCAGCCTGCATTTTTGCTTCGCCTGCTTGCAACACCTGCAACGCATTAAAAGTAGATTGCAACGCCGAGGTTATTTCCTCTGTATTCATAGCCTTTGAAGCACATTGCGACTGAACCAGATCTGCCGCCATTTCGACAAGCGATTTTCCCATGTCTACACCCTCCGCCATTGATCGTTCCAAGTGAACACCATATAGATACATACGTAGCGCGAAACAAACATCAAAGCAAGTTTTTTCAAGACAACACCAAGCAGGCACAATTACGTCCCATACAACTGCTTGTCATTGCAGAGCTGTTTTCTGCCCCAGGTTGTCTGCATCATCATGGAACAAGGATCAGCACAAAAAAGCACCTGCATCCAAAGTCGGCACAGGTGCTGCACGTCTCATCTGTATTCGGCCCCGGTCCGCCGCCACTTTCCCGCATACAGCAGGCCGGCTGCTATCTATCCCGCCGGTCAATCAGATAATTGCTGCCATCCAGTTTTTTCACGCAATGCTTGAGCTGGGAAGCAACAGAAGAAACCTCGCCATAATGCGTATACCTGCCGCCGCCGGTTGTCACCACCGCGATGGAAAGGCTCAACAGCCCGAAGCGTGTCTCGCGGTCCTGACGGTCGCGTCCGACAAACTCGCCAACGGCGATGTCTTCCGCGCTCAAGAACATGTTCCGCACCAGATCGAAATTGACCAGAATCTTTTTGCAGACCGGTTCCACCATCTCTTCCCGGACGATGAAAACAAAATCATCCCCGCCGATATGCCCGACGAAACTGCCTTTCCTGGCAAGCTCGTCCACAACATTGACCATGACCCGGGCCACCATGAGGATCACTTCATCACCACGGGAGAAACCATACCGGTCATTATAGGGCTTGAAATTGTCAATATCCACATAGCAGACAGCATAGCCGTCCGCCTCCTCGAGAACACGCTGGATGGCGCGGATGATCGAGGTGTTGCCGGGAAGCCGACTGAGGGGGTTGTTGTCAAAGGCCCGAACCATGCGGGATTCAGCCAGGCGGATCCGGGTAAGCAGAATCTCTGGGGTAAAAGGTCTGGTGATGATGTCATCCACCGGATAATTGTCCCAGTCCAGCTCAACCTGGAGCTGGCTCTCGTCCATCACCAGCAGGATGGGGATGTTGGCCTTTTGCAGACAGGCCTTCACGGCCCGGATCAATGCAACCTCCCCGTTTTTTCCGGAAAAACCCTTTTCCGTCACCAGCAGATCCGGGGGATCTTCCAGCACCAGCGACAATGCCCCCTGCAGATTGGCGCAATGCTTCATCTTGTAGCCCTTGGCGTCAAGAAGAAGCCGACATTCCGGCATGACCAGCGAGTCGCTGCCGGCAATCAGAATCCGGGACATTTCCGCTGCACCTCAGACACTCGCACAACGGAGAAAATCCTCATGCCGCGCCTTCCGGACCGGACTGAATATCAAGGCTGAAGCCCTTGACATCCCAAAGCTTCTCTTCAATCTCCTGCAGCAGCGGATCAATATCGCCGGGGGCAAGGCCCAGCAGCTTCCAGGCCTTGTTGTTCAACGGCGGCACCCAGATATCTCCGGCATGGCCATAACCAAGGCCCCGGATCATGATATTGCCGAAATGGACAATGGCGCTGGCCTGCTGTTCTTTCTTGGCAAGCTGCGGATCATGATGGCAGGCAATGGGCTCGACCAGCTTGTTGGGCAGGTTCCAGCTCCTGGCAAGCCAGCTTCCCACCTCGGCATGATCAAGGCCCAGAATTTCCCGTTCCGCCTCAAGTCTGGAGATTTTTTTCTCTTGGGACAGCTCCGTGATCATTTCGTACTCTTTTGGCAACTCCATCTTGATGGCAACCTTGCCGATATCATGGATAAGCCCGGCGGTGCTGATCTCTTCCGGATCCTTCACCCCCAGATGCCGGGCCAGCACGTTGCAGACCACGGCGCAGCCCAGGGAATGCTCCCAAAGCTCCACATCCTGCGACTCCATGACCTCAAAGATGGAGGCGCTGATAATCAGGCTCTTGATAACATTAAAGCCCAGGAGAATGATGGCGCTGTTCAGGGAACTGATCCGCTGCGGAAAGCCGTAAAACGCCGAATTGACCAGCTTGAGCAGCTTGCTGGCCAGGATGTAATCCTTGCTGATCACCCGGCCCATCTGCTCGGTGGTCGTGTCCGGATTCTCCGCCATCCTGCCCAGCTTGGCAACGATTCCGGGCAGGGTCGGCAGATTTTTTATCTCCCGCAGCACCTTTTTGAACTGGGCGCGTTTTTGCTCATCCATCATAAGCCGCCATTCAGAAATTACTGTAACATCGCAACATCGTGAACGGCATAAGGGGCCGTAACGATAGTGGATAAAAATGTGTTGGTTATTTCGTAACGGCCCCCAAGCCGTTGTTAAAAAATAACTTGGTCATGTTGTATGGCCAAAACGGCAACAGCGTTAGCGGCGTAAGGAGCCGTAAAGCAATGGGCAGAATTGAACGGGCAGAATTGTACAAGTTATTTTGTAACGGCTCCTAAGCTCCGCGAGGCCGCAAGCCTTGCTTGGATCCGCTTCTTGAGATACATGAGCGGCGCGATGTCTTCAACCCGCTGAAAGCGCAAA
>JAJZSH010000209.1 GCA_021822005.1 Deltaproteobacteria bacterium
AGACTGCGACCGGCAACGAGGGTGATCGCCTTTTTCCGGCAGAATTCCAGGCACAGCCCACAGCCGCTGCAGCGGGCCCAAGCGAACTGCAATTGCTTCATTCCTCCTTCCCAGGTGTTTTTGAGCGCCCCAGTGGGGCACATGCCGGTGCAAGCACCGCAGAAGTTGCATTCAGTGTTCACCGTAAGCGTAAAAAAGAAAGACAAAATGGCCAGGCGGGTGGCTTCCTCGCCGGAGTCCGCCAGGGCTCGGCGGAGCAAGGTCAGGCGGGCAGGTTGATGCTTGTGGGCATGCTTTTCTCGAGGGTCCGGCTCCGCCTGCAGGGTGGTGATGGTCTCGGTGGCGGCATGGAGGGAAATATCCCAGAAGGCGCGGAAAAAGGCGCGTCTGCTCGATGATCCCGCCGTCTGCCCGGCAGCAGCCTCTTCCTCCCGCGTAATCAGCCTGATTACCGTGGTGAGGCCATCGCGCCCCAGCTTGCTTTCAAGTGTACGCAGGCGCCGTGCCAGAATATCCGGGACAAACGAGGCCCGGCAGTTGCCGCACTGGGTAAGGTACAGGCAAACACCTTCCGCCGACCGGGCAGCGTAGGCGACCAGCTGCTCCTCCGCCAGAGAGCCCAGACAGGGGAGAATGATCTCCTCGCCGGTGCGGATAGCCTTTTCACAACAAAAGGAGACTGCCTTCCCCGCGGCCACCTTGGCTGGGGCCGCAGCCAGGCGAGAGTCGCATCCGACCAGCGCCTCTGCCGGACAGGCCGCGGTACAAGCCAGGCAGCCCACACAGAGCTTGGAGTCAATGGTCACTCCGCCCTGGTCCGCGCGGATGGCACGAACCGGGCACTCGCTGATGCAGCGGACGCAAGAGCTATCTTGAAAGCGGCTGCGCAGGCAGCGGCGGGAAATGAAGTCCAGCGCCGGTGCATCGCTGTTTTTTAACCGTTCGTTAAGCTTGTCGGAAAAAATCATGCAGCCGGAGCGGAGGCTATGGCCATATCCTGCATACGGCGCGGTTCAGCAGCGATAAAGGTGACAAGGCAGTCCGCCAAGGCGCGATAAAAGGGCAGCTGTGCGTTTTCCCGGATGGCGTTACAGAAGGGTGTTACCCAGCGGGCCAGGCAGATAGTATAAAAATCCCGCTGCCGTCGGCAAAGTTCTGCAAACTCGGCCGCCTCGCCGTTTGCCGTGGCCTGGGCGATACGCTTGGCCAGATAACTCATGAATTCAAGCTCAAGGGCGATATGGTCCGGCGGGCCTTCGGATTCCTGGCCGATCCCGGCTTCCTGATACATTTTTTTCACGACTATGGTCGAGTCCCCCATGAGCTGTCGCGATTGTTCCAGATAAACCGAGCCGTAAGGTTGGGCCGGGGCACCGAACGGCCCCAAAAAAAGGGCGGAATATTCGACGAGCAATTCTTCCTGGCTGTTCTCGCGCAGCCCCTTTTCCAGCCGGCGACAATGCTCCCCGGCCGGCACGACCAACTTCTGCATGAGGGAGGCCAGATTGGCGCCCAGGTTCTCTTCCAGGAACAGCTCCCGGTCCGGTTCGTAAAAACAGGCGGCCAGCAAGCGATAGACATCGCTCCGGGCCACATCAAGTCGGGCAAGATCAGTGGTCATACATGCTCCTGTGAAAAAGTGCGCGCTTACTGCAAAAAGGGGCGGGACACCTGCGCATCCCGCCCCCGTAAAAACCAGTTACGTTGGAACTCTTATTTTACGCCATAGCTCCGGATGTAATAGACATTGGGCTTGGTGCCCTTTTCCGGCTTGAGGACGGCGCCCTTGTATTTTTTGACCAACTGGGCGACCTCGCTGTTCGGATCGGAGATATCGCCGAAAATACGGGCCTTGGCCGGACAGGAAACCACGCAATAGGGCAGTTCGCCCTTCTTCACCCGGTGCTCGCAGAAGATGCATTTTTCTACGATGTTGCTTCGACGCACATCCTGATAGTCCGGATGGTCATATCTGGTGCGGTGCGGCGGCTTGTCGGTCTTCTTCGCCACCTCCACCCCGGAAGAGGTGCAGCCGGGGATGATCTCGGTCTTATCCTCGTAGAAGGGCTCGTAGGGCTTGCCGTCTTCATTGTAGCTGATAACGCTGGTCTCGGCGCCCTTCAGTTCCATCTTGGAGTAGGGGCAAGCATCCTGACAGGCACGGCAGCCGATGCAGCGCTCATTGTTGGTCATGGTGATGCCTTCCTTGGTCTTGTACATGGCCTTGGGGGTCACCGGGCAGGCCTTGATACAGGGCGCGTTGCTGCAGTGGTTGCAGAGCACCGGTCTGGTCATGTACTTGGTCTTGGGGAATTTGCCGCTGGTCTCATGCTGGTAATCGGCCCAGTTGTGGGCCTGGCCGAAGTTCCTGAGGGCGGTGTTGTTCTCCGTTTTGCAGGCCAGGGCGCACGCCCCGCACCCGACACATTTCTGCAGATCTATGATCATCGCGTATTGCGTCATTGTTATTTCCTCCTGTTATGCATTAGGCCCGTTCGATTTTAACGCCGGTAAAACCGCCGTTTCGCACATTCGCGCCGCTCAATCGCTCTGTCTCGAAGGGCATGAGGGTGTTGTTGTTGCCGCCGCGCGGCTCGGCTTTGGCATAATCCTTGGCAGCCACTTTGCCGTAGGCCCAATGGCCCTGGCCGAAAGACTTGGCCACCGTGCCAGGCCGCACCCCTTCCCAGAGGCGGGCGGAGCAGGTGATGCTGCCCGCGACCGATGTCACCCGAATGGCATCCCCGTCCTTTAGTCCGAGTTTTTTGGCATCGGCCGGGTTGATCTTAAGCACGTCCTGATGGCCGACATCGCCCGGATCCACGTGTTTGAATTCGTAGTACCAGGGGGCGTTCTGGCTGCGGCCCTCGCGATTGAGCCGGGATTTGTAGTCGATGAAGGTGAAGGGATATTCTTTTTCGCTGCCATAGCGGAAGGGCGGTTCGTAATGGGGCACGAAGGCCAGTTCGCCCCTGGCCGTATAGTTACAGGTGGCGAGGATGTCATCCGCCGTGGTTTTGTGATTTTCGGCGTGTTTTTCCAGCGCATGCTTGAGGGTTTCGCTGTAGAATTCGAATTTGTGGGTGACGGTGCCCTTGGTGGTCTTTTTGCCGTCCTTTTCCTCATCCTTGCCGAATTTGCCGCCCCAGCGTGTCTTGTAGGGTTGCGGGTCGGAGTTCCACATGCCGCGCTGTTTGAACTCCGCCCAGCCGTTGATCTGGTCGCCACCCACCTTCTTGCCGTTCCACATATCCTGGGTGTAATATTTCACCGCATATTCGGTGAACTCCTTGGAGTTGGTCGCCTCCTTGCCGGTTTCCGGATCCTTGAATTCCTTTTTCAGGAAATCGAGCAGGTTCGGGAAGCCCCGCTCCGCGAACTTCTCGCCGAGCAACCAGGGGAATTCCGTCTCGTCTTGGATGACGTCGAAGAGCGGTTTGATGACCGGTTGAAGCAGGGTGCACTGGGCGTAGCGATTTTGTTTTTGCTTCACCCAGGCGAGCTTTTCGTATTTCGATACAGCGCAGGGCAGGACGATGTCCGCATACTGGGTCATCTCCGAGGCGTTGGTGGTGAGGTGCACGAAGAAGGGGATCTTCTCCATCGCCTTTTCCCATCGTTCGGCGCCGGTGCAGGAAAAGGCAAAATTGTTCATGTAGCCCACCGCTACCTTGATCTCATAGGGATCGGCTTTGAGGATGCCGGTGGCTGTATTGTTGGTAACCACGCCGTAGCCCGGTTTTCCCTCCTTGAGGGCCGGGAACGCCTTGGTGCCGCGCTGGTCGATTTTTTTCATCTTGGCGTGCTTTTTTGCCAGTTCGTCCTGGTAGGCGTCCACTTTCGGCATACTCTTGGTGGGCACCTTGTTGGAAGGCAATGTGCCGCCGACATTGTCGATACCGCCAACCAGGCCGTTCAAGGCATTGACCGCCATGGCCGAGTAGCCGCCGCGCACGTGCATGGCCGCGCCCGGACCCATCCACACCGCCACGTTGGGTGCGGCCTTGGCCATGCCGCGGGCCACCCGAATGATCTGCTCGGCCGGGACCTTGGTGATCCCGGCGGCCTTGGCCGGGGTCATATCCTTGACCGCCAGATTCCACCATCTGACCACGCCATGGGATTCCTTTTCCTCGAAGGCGGCCTCGTCCACGGTTTTTCCGGCCCTGAAGAGATTCTTGCCGTCCTTGAAGTCGCCGACGAACTCCTTGAACCAGAGCCCTTCACTAAGGAGCACATGGGCAATGGCCAGGGCCAGGGCGCCGTCGGTGCCAGGCAGCAGGGGCAGCCATTCCTGGGCCTTGGCCGCGGTGTTGTTGATTTTCGGGTCCACCACCGCCACGGTGGCCTTGTCGAGCACGTCGCCCAGCCGGCTTATGGTGGCCGGGATCATGCGATTGGAGCTCACCGGGTCGCAGCCCCAGACCAGGAGGTACTTGGAATTGCTGATGTCATAGTCGCGGTAGCCCCACATGCCTTCGGTGTAAAAGGCGCCGAAGTTTTCCGCCTCGGCGCAGATGGCGCTATGGGAGATGTTGTTGGGTGAGCCGAAGATCTTGGTCACCCCATCGTAAATAATGTCCCGCATATAGGAGTAACGGCCGCGCATGAGCAAATATTTTTCGGGCTCGCCGGCCTTGCGCAGATCCATCATCTTGTCGGCGATGGTGTTGAGCGCCTCATCCCAGGAGACGGGCACGAATTTGGGATCAATGCCCCGGCCCTTCTTGGGGTTGGTGCGCTTCATCGGCACCTTGATCCGGTCCGGGTCATAGACCTGTTGCAGCGACATATGGCCGCGCGGGCAGACGTAGCCGTCATTCTGCTTGGAATGCCGGTTGCCGCGCACCTTCACGGCCCGGCCGTCCTGAATGAAAATTTCCACCGGACACCACGTGGTGCAGCCCTGGCAGGTTGACGGTTTCCATTCACCCGGCTTCTCCCCGCCGATGGTTCCCTTCGGCGCTTCGGCCAGGGCGTTCAAGGTGGTTCCCTTGAAGGCTGCGGCCGCCAAACCGGTCGCGGCGCTCAGTTTGAGAAAATCCCTTCTTTTGATCTTCATGCGTTTCTCTCCTTTGTGTGCTTCAGGCTATGCTCCCCTTGTTACATCCGCAATACGTTCTATTTCAATGGCAAGGCCCGCCTTGACAACCCCGCCCCGGATAACCCTGGCAAAGATGCCTTCCCGGGGCATGATGCAATCCCCGGTGGCCTTCTTGATGGCGCAACCGGCGTTATGGCATTCCTTGCCGATCTGGGTGACTTCAAGCACCACCTGGCCGTCAATGACCAACCGGTCGCCGATGGCAAGCGCAGTCAGCTCCAGGCCGCGGCAGACGATGTTTTCGGCAAACACCCCGTGCTTCAGGTGGGGCATCTTTTTTTTCACCTGCTCGATGCTTTCGGCGGCCAGCAGCGACACCTGCCGGTGCCAGATCCCGGCATGGGCGTCCCCGGTAATCCCCCAGTTTTCCTCCAGGAGGATCTCAGACACCTCTTTTTTCACCATGCCTTTTTTTTCGCTGATGCAGACCGCTTCGACCACTCCCATATTCACCTCTCTCCTGGTTGATGGATAATACGACAGACCCTCTGACCAAGGGCCGGAAGCACACAACAGTCTGAAACACCTCCGATTACAGATCAGGATAGGGGAAGCACCGGAAGAAAACAAGCGGGAGTTCTTTGATTTTTTTGTAGGGATTTCCCCGACAGGTATCTGCCGGAAAACGGGTCATCCGGGGGGTAAGCCGTCGTTCAAAAATAGCAGTGTAACGGCGACTGTAACATTGTAATGTCGTGACCGG
>JAJZSH010000210.1 GCA_021822005.1 Deltaproteobacteria bacterium
CCCATGGTGAGCAGCCCCAGGGAGGGCGGGCAGTCGATGAAGACAAAGTCGTAGTCGCCGAGCACCGGGGTTAGCAGTCGTTCCAGGTAGCGTTCCCGCTGGGTCGCATTCATCAATTCCACCTCGACGCCGATGAGATCGACGTGGGTGGGCAGCAGCGCCAGCCGTTTCATCTCCGCCACCGGCATGATGGCGCTGGCGGCGGCCACCTCCTCGGTGAAGCAGTGGTAGAGATGCGGACTCCCGTTGCTGTTGTCGTAGCCCAGCCCGCTCGACGCGTTGCCCTGGGGGTCGGAATCGACCACCAGCACCCGCTTGCCGAGCGCTGCCACCGAGGCGGCCAGGTTGATGGTGGAAGTGGTCTTGCCCACCCCACCCTTCTGGTTCGCCAACGCGATTATCTTTGCCTGTGCTGCCATGCGTCGCCCTCCTCCCTCTCAGTCTGGTGCGATTCCGGAGCCGGCGACGCGCAACCGCGGCGCCGGTATCCCTTGGTCGGTGTTTCGATCGGATGCGCCAATCGCCCGCCAATGGCGGAACAGCGCGGTATTCGCGGGAATGCTGGGTGTGAGACGGGGTGCTGGATCACGGATGATTTCGGCATGATGTTTCCGCTATAGCACCACGTTTGCACGATGATTGCAACGGAAAACAGTGCGGGGAGCGTAAAAAAACGCGCGGGGCAAGGGCTGGGTTCTCAATGTTTCACGTGAAACATTGAATGACTTTTTGATTTAATTCCAGCAAGTTAGGATGGAATGCGCGAGTTCGGCGGTGCGGACCATGGACTCCAGAGTCACCGATTCCTCGGTGGTGTGGACATCGGTCATGCCGATGCCGAGGATCATGGTGGCGAGACCGTGGGCATTGAAGATGTTGGCATCGCTGCCGCCGCCGGCCACGATATACTCCAGCGGGCGGTCGAGCTTGCGGGCCGCCGCGGCCAATCGCTGCCATACCGGCTGTTCCTCGCCGATCCGCATGGCCGGGTACTGCGCCTCCACGGTGAAATCGAGCCGGGGCCGGCTGGCGATGGCGCCCAGTGGATCGCGCCAGCCGGCAACAACCGCGCTCAAGGCACTCTCGATCTGCCGGGTGTGGTGGGCCAGCTTGACCGGATCGTGGCTGCGCACCTCGCCATCCAGGCGCACCTGGGCCGGGATGATGTTGGTGGCGGTGCCGCCGCTGATCAACCCGATGTTGGCGGTGCTCTCCGCGTCCAGCCGGCCCAGGGAGAGCTGGGCCACGGCCTGGGCCGCCAATTGGATGGCGCTGATCCCCTTTTCCGGGTGCAGGCCGGCATGGGCGGCCAGGCCGTGGATCTCGGCGACAAAGCGATTGGCCGCCGGCGCGCCGATGATGGCGAGATCGATGCCGGAACTGTCCAGGGCATAGCCCATGCGGGAACGGACCAGGGAGAAATCGAGGTGCTTGGCACCGAGCAGGCCGATCTCCTCGCAGGTGGTGAAGATCAGTTCAAAGGGCGCATGGGGCTGGCCGCTCTCCTTGAGGGTCCGCACCATCTCGATGAGCGCGGCGATACCCGCCTTGTCGTCGCCACCCAGGACGGTGTCGCCGGCACTGGTGAAGGTGTCGCCCTGGCGCTTTACCTTGACGTTGATCCCCGGCTGCACGGTATCCATGTGGCAGTTGAAGAAAAGCGGCGGAGCATCCGGGGTGCCGCGAAAGCGGACGATGAGGTTGCCGCAGTCGGCGCCGGTCTGGAGGGCGGAATTGTCTTCGAGAACCGTTTCCGCTGCCGCGCCGAGTTCTCCGGCGAAGAGTTCCTTAAGGAAGGCGGCTACCCGGCCTTCGGCGCGGGAGGGGCTGTCGAGTTCACAGAGGCGGACAAAGGTGCCGGCAAGGCGTTCACGGTTCATGGAGGATCCTGCGCAAAAAAGGTTCGCGAAAAAGGCTCGCCAGCGGCCGGGACGATACGGCATGATGAGAGAGTCCTGAATCCGGGAGCTTATGCATCCGGACCACGCGGCTGTCCGCCGGTTGAGCGTGGCCGAGGCGTCGCTGGCGCCGGGCCAGGCCATGCTGCCCCATACCGGGCGCTTTTTCCGGAGGTCAGGGCGCGGCTGGAAAGAAAGGAGAGCGGGCACCAGGAAGAGCGGGTTCACCCGCGACCAGCGAGTGCTGAGCTGAGAATCGCCGCCGAAGCGGCTCCTACCCATCATGCCTCACGCCTGACGCCTCACGCCTGACGCCTCACGCGGCGAGCTCGATGTCGCCGTTCAGCGAGACCTCCATGGCGCGGGCCGGGCAGACTGCCACGCAGAGGCCGCAGGCCGTGCATTTGTCCGGGTCAAAGGCCACCGCCATCTCCGGTCGCACGATGTGCAGGGCGCCGGTGGGGCAGATGCCGGTGCAGGCGCCGCACTGGTAACACTTCTCGTCATCGCGGCGAATGCTGCCGGCCAGGCTCTGCACCTTGACCCCCAGATCCTCCAGGTATTTGATCCCCTTCTTGACGTTGGCCTTGTGGCCGCTGAATTCGAGGACCATGACTCCTTCCTGCTGCATGAGGATGGTGGCCTTGAGGATGTTGAACTCGATGTCGAATTTCTTGACCAGGTTGCAGATGATCGGCTGGTCGATGACCTCTTTGGGGAAGCGCAGCACATAGATGCGGGTATTCATGGTCTGGGCCCTTCGGGTGTTAGTTTACCCCTCTTTATTAACGCGAAGACGCAAAGACGCAAAGGGTTTTATTGCGCGGCGCCGCCGAGCAGCAGGGTGTCGAGCCGGGCCAGGGCTGCGTCCACCGGCAGATCGGTATCCAGAACAATGAGCTGGCCGGGCGCGAGCTCGACCGGGGCCTCGAAGCGCGCCTTCTGCTGGAGGTATATTTCCCAGCGGCCGTCGGAGACCGCATTGGGGTCCTGGGCGCGGAGGGCGAGACGCGTTTTTTTGACCGTATCGCTACAGTCGCAGAGCACGAAGCGCACCGGAACCGCCAGCCGCTTTGCCAGCGCCACCACCTTGCCGCGTTCCTCCCGGTTCTGGTAGGAGGCGTCGAGGATCACTCCCCGCCCCTGCCCAACCGCCTCCTCGGCGCGGGCAAGCAGGGCGGCGTAGGTCTTGCGGCTGAACTCCCTGGTGTAGATGCCCTGATCCACTCCCTCCTTCTGGCTGGCCGTCGGACTTAGACCGGCCAACTCCTTGCGCACCACGTCGGAGTTGCAATAGGCCAGCCCGTGCCGTCCGGCCCACGCCTGGGCCAGGGTCGATTTGCCGGTGGCGATGAGGCCGAAGAAAACGTAGATGGCAGCCGCGGAGGATGTTCGCATGACGTGGTTTCTGTTCCTTTAGCGTTCAGTCTTCAGCGGTCAGCATTCAGCCCGCAGGAGCGGGTTTACCCGCGATATCATGCCGTATGCCTCACGATATCGCCGCTGAAGCGGCTCGTGCACCTCACGCATGATGCCTTCGCGGCTGAAGCCGCTCCCGCCGCTCATCCCTCGGCACTCAACCCGCCGTGGCATACTGCTCCGCCAGGGCAAAGTATTTCCCCGCCAGGCCGAGACATTTCGCTTTGGTGGCAGCATCCACCTCGGGCGCATGGGCGGTGAAGAGGTTGATCTTGCCCCGCACGTAGGCCCGGTAGCATTTGTAGAAGTTGAGCATTTCGACCAGCCTCGTATCGCCCGATCGGGCCACGAAGCGTTCGATAAAGTAGCGGGAAAGGTCGACGAGGCCATGGGAATCGAGGTCCATGGCCAGGAAGGCCACGTCGCTGGCCACGTCGCAGTAACGGAAACGCTGGTTGAACTCGATGCAGTCGAAGATGTGGACCTTGGCGCCATCGAAGCAGATGTTGGCAGAGTAGAGGTCGCCGTGGCAGTCGCGGATGCGTCCCGCCTCGATGCGTGCGTTGAAGAGCGCTTCCCGGGCAAGCACGCCTTTGGCATAGGTGCTGATGGCGTCGAACTGCTGCCGGCTCAGGGAGGGACAGCCGATGAAGCCCTGCGTCTGCTCGAAGTTTTCCAGGATGTTGACGCTCACCGCTTGGGCGGTGCCGAATTTTTGGATTTCCGGCCCGCCGTCGGCCTGCTGGTAAAAGGGCACCAGGATAGCGACGATGCGCCTGATCATCGCCTGGTCGAGTTTGCCGCTGGCAATGAAGTTGGCCATCATCCCCTCTTCCGGCATCCGCGCCATCTTCACGCCATACTCCACCGCTTTGCCGGGGCCGTTCAGGGCCAGCACCCCGCCCTGCTCGTTCACCGTCACGGTGCCAAGATAGAGGTCCGGGCAGAGACGGCGGTTGAGCAGGAGTTCCTGCGCGCAGAAATACTGGCGCTTCTCCAGGGTGGTGAAGTCGAGAAAGCCGAAATTAACCGGCTTTTTGAACTTGTAGACAAAGTCTCCGGCCAGAAAGACATAGGAGATGTGGGTCTGCACCAGCTTGATTTCGGCGGCCGGATGGGGGTAGCTCTTGGGCGAAAGGAGCAGACGGACAAAGGGGGGCGGATTCGTGTCGGACATGGTTCCTTGAGTTGGATTGAGGTTATGGGTGGTCGGGATGGTCCGGGTCGTCGTGGCGACGCCGATGAAAGTGTAGCGGTGGGGTATGAACCCCCTCCCGCAGCATGAGGAAGCTGTTTTCAAGGAGTTCGACGCCGGTGAGCACCCCGACGGCGATCACCGCCAGGACCACGGCGCCATGCTCGTACCCGAGACCGCTGGCGCGATAGCGGCCTGCCACCCCTTCGACCGCGGCCAGATTTTTTCCGCCAACGCCTCGGCAAAGGCCGCCGAGAGTTGGTTTCTGATCTCGCGGCTCAGCCGGTCGTTCAGCGGGTCAAACTGCCGGACGCTCATGGGGCAAACTTAGCAGGATGACAAAAAATAGCAAGAAAATGAAAAAAAAGGATACCCGCGTGGGCATCCCTTTTTTCATGAGCAGCGTGTTTGGATTGGGTGTAGTTAGGGGCCGTAAGCGACCATCACGTGGCCGAGCTTGGCGCCATGGCCGGGATCGGCATAAGGACCGCTGGAATAGCCGTCCTTTCATGCTGGTGGTTCAGATTGTGTTTTCGGGATGGAGCGAGGCAGCGTGCTGGACCGGCGCGGGAGCCACTGTGCGGTCGTTTTCCGCCGCCGTGTTTTTCCTGAATCCGTGACGGCTTCGCGTTTGATTAGGTGATATCCGGCTGTTGCCGCTGTTCAATGTCACTGCCACCGCTTTGTCCGGGTTCACCCCGCCGCCCTGCGGGGCGACCGATAACGGCGCATCTGCCGCGTTGGCGACTCGTTGATATACCAGGTGTATCATCAACATCGTCGCCGCCTTGCATCTGCACCGTTCTCGAACGCTCACGGATTCAGATTTTTGTTAGAAAGGGCGCCTCATTCGCAATCCACCGGCAAGAGAATCTCCTGTTCCGTGGCAATGGCCTCCGGCAAACGACCGGCCACGAGGGTGAGCGCCTTTTTCCGGCAGAACTCCAGACAGAGCCCGCAGCCGCTGCATTTGGCCCAGGTGAAGATCAGCTGTTTCACCTCCTCTTCCCTGGTGTTTTTGAGCGCCCCGGTGGGGCACATGCCGGCGCAACCGCCGCAGAAATTGCACTCGCTGTTCGCCGTCAGGGTAAAAAACAAGTGCCCCATGGCCAGGCGGGCGGCTTCCCCGGCGGATTCGGTCAGGGCCTGGTGAAGCAGGGCCAGCCGGGCGGGCTGATGCTTGTGGGCATGTTGTTCCTTAGGGTCAGGATCCGCCTTTATGATGGAGATGGTCTCGGTGGCGGCGTGGAAGGAAATATCCCGGAAGGCGCGAAAAAAGGC
>JAJZSH010000211.1 GCA_021822005.1 Deltaproteobacteria bacterium
CTCCCACCCCCCTGGCGGAAGAGGAGCGCTGCGATGCGTTATCTTAAACGGCGCAACCGCTTTGACAAGTATGACGAACCGCTGGAAGACCCGATCTCCGGAGTGGCCAACCTGTTTGACGTCAGCGTGGTCTTTATTGTCAGCATGATGATCGCCCTGTTCATGGCCCACAACATGCTGGATCTGATGGACCCCAAATCAGAGGTCACCATCACCAAGAAGGGTGCCGATGGCAGGCTGGAGGTCATCAGCAAAAAAGGCAAGGAGATCAAGGTACAGAAGGTGACAGACAAGCGCCTCTCCGGCGAGGGTGAGCGCATGGGCACGGCGTATCAGCTGAAGGACGGGAGAGTGATCTATGTTCCTGAATAGGGAGAGAAAAAAAGAGTTTCGTCCATTCCTCCGCCGGTTGGCAACAACCCTGGTCTGGTTGTTGCTGATGTCGGCGCCGGCCTGGGCCGGACAGGCGCACGTCAGCCTGATCATGGGGGATTTCAATGCAAAGCTGGCGGTTGAGGCGGTAAAGGCGATCCGTCAGGCCCAGCCGGGACTGGCCGAGGAATTGCACTTTCAGGTGGTCACCAGCATAACGGCGGCCAAGGTGCTGGCCGATGAAGCAGCAGGCAGGCTCCCTCCTGGGGCAAAGGGGATCGCGATCCTGCATATCATGGACAGCCGCATGGTGGAGAACCTGAAGCCATACGTGCAAAGGATGATCCAGAGCGGGGTCAGGGTCTATGCCGTCGGCGGTTCCTACGGCAAGGAACACCGGGAACTGGGGCTGATCAACGATGAAGCCGTCAACGCCTACCAGCAGGAAAACGGGCTTGAGAACATCACCCAGATGCTGCGGTTCCTTTTGCAGCGGGACTGCGGGCTGAAGCTGGACTACCGGAAACCGGCGAGCGTCCCCCAGACGGGCATTTATCTCAGGCAGGGGCGGCGGGTGCTGGCCGGTTTCGAGGAGTACCGGCAGCTCTATCACCAGCGGCCCGGGCCCTGGATCGGCATCCCGTTCCATAAGAGTCTGCTGGATAACGGCAACACGGCCCTGCTGGACAGCCTGATCGATGCCATGGAGCGGGCGGGGCTGAATGTGCTGCCGGTCTACGGCTATCCCTCGGAGCTGGCCGTGGAGCGGTTCATGTTCGATGGGGCCGGCAGGCCCAGGGTGCAGGCGGTGGTCGGCATTTCCCTCAAGGTGGGGGTCACCCCCCAGCGGGCGGTGCCGATCCTGAGCCGCCTGGGGGCGCCGGTGATTGATGCCATTGCCCTCTATTCCCAGTCGCAGGAGGAGTGGGAGCGCTCGCCGGTGGGGCTGGACATCTTCGAGCGGGGTTTTCAAGTCGGTCTGCCGGAACTGGCCGGGATCATCCAGCCCACCGTGGTGGCCTCGAAGGAGAAGGCCGTCGATCCGGCGACCGGCTTGGAATATCTGGAGGTAAGGCCGATCCCGGAACGGATCGACCGGCTGACGGAACGGATCAAGCGCTGGCTGACCCTGCAACAAAAGCCCAACAGCCGGAAAAATATCGCCCTGATCTACTACAACTATCCGCCCGGCAAGCAGAACATCGGCGCTGCCTATCTGAATGTGCTCCCGGAAAGTCTTCATGAAATCATCACGAGACTCAAGGCTGAAGGGTACGACACCGGCAGCGGCGAGATCGCCAGGGAGCGCCTGTTTGAGGAGGTTCACACCCATGGCCGCAACATCGGCAATTGGGCCCCGGCGGAGATAGACCGCCTGGCCCGCGGCGGCCGGGCGGTGCTGATCCCGATGGAGACCTACAAGGGCTGGTTCGCCACCCTGCCGGAGCGTTTCAGGAAATCGGTGCTCAAGGATTGGGGCGAGCCGGAGGAGAGCCGCATCATGGTCTGGCAGGGTGCGAGCGGGACGAAATACCTCGTCATTCCCGCGGTAAGATATGGAAATATCCTTTTCACCCCCCAGCCGTCGCGGGGCTTGGAGCAGGATGTCAAGAAGCTCTACCACGACATCACCGTCGCCCCCCACCACCAGTACATCGCCTTCTATCTCTGGCTGAAGCAGGGGTTCAAGGCTGATGCCGTGGCCCATATCGGCACCCATGGCACCCACGAATGGCTCTCCGGCAAGGAAGTGGGCTTCACCGCGGAAGACCCGCCGGAACTGCTGATTCAGGATCTGCCCAACATCTACCCCTACATCGTGGATGACGTGGGCGAGGGGTTGCAGGCCAAGCGGCGCGGCATGGGGGTGGTGATCGACCACATGACCCCGCCTTTTGACAAGGCCGGCCTGAATCGGGAGCTGAAGGAGCTGGCGGCCCTGATCAGCGATTATAACGGGGCCCGGGAAAAATCACCTCAACTGGCCGTTGCCAAGCTGGAGGAGATCAACGTCTTGGCCCGCAAGGGGGGAATCCTGACCGACCTGAAGCTGGCCGCCATCGCGACACCCGAGCAGGTGGAAGAATTGGACGACTACCTCAAGGAGATCGGGGAAAAGACCACCCCCTTCGGGCTGCACACCTTTGGCAGATCTCCTGATGAGAGATACCGCAGAAGCACTGCCGAGGCGGTCCTTTCCATCGAAAAGGGGCTGCCTGCGGAGGAGCGGGCCAGACGGCTGGCTGCCATCGAGGCCGATATCGTCGGGAGCGGCCCGCGTGAGCTGGACTCCTTTGTGGCGGCCCTTGCCGGCAGGTATATCCCGTCCGGGGTGGGGAACGACCCGATCCGTAACCCCGATTCGCTCCCCACCGGAAAAAACTTCTACTCCTTCGATCCCTCCAGGGTGCCGTCTCCCGCCACTTATGCCACCGGGGAGAAACTGGCCAAGGAATTGATAGAGGGGTACAAGAAGCGCCACGGCAGCTACCCCGACAAGCTGACCTTCAACATCTGGGCCACCGAGACCATCCGCCACGAAGGGGTTATGGAGTCCCAGATCATGCATCTGATGGGGGTGCGGCCCAAGTGGGACGAGCGGGGCCGGGTCTCCGGGGTGGAGACGATTCCGGGAGAGGAGCTGGGGCGGCAGCGGATCGACGTGACCATGGTCCCCACCGGGCTGTACCGGGATCTTTTCTCCAACCTGATGGCGCTGCTGGACGATGCCGTGACCCTGGCCAGGGATCAGGATGAGGGGGATAATCCGATCAGGGCCAATGTCCGGAAAACCCAAGAGATGCTGGTGGCCAAGGGGATGGCGGAGGAGAAGGCCCGGCGGCTGGCCACGGTGCGCATCTTCACCGAGCCCTCCGGAGCCTACGGCACCGGCCTGGACAAGGTGATCGTGGCCTCCAACACCTGGGATAACGAAAAACAGGTGATCGATGTCTTCTTTCTGCGCTTGAGCCACCCCTATGGCCAAGGTTTCTGGGGTGAGAAGCCGGAGCACCAGGGCGAGGAGCTCGGCGCCACGCTGTTCAAGAACGCCCTGTCCGGCAGCAAGATGGCGGTTCACAGCCGTTCCAGCAACCTCTTCGCCACCCTGGATAACGACGACGTCTTCCAGTATCTGGGGGGTACGGCCATGGCGATCCGGGCCGTGGACGGCAAGAGCCCCGAGGTATACATCACCGACATGAGCAACCCCAAGCAGCCCAAACAGGAGACCCTGGAAAAGGTCATGGGCAGTGAGATGCGCTCCCGCTACCTGAACCCGGAATGGATCAAGGCGATGATGAAGGAGGGCTACGCCGGGGCGCGTTTTGTGGACAAGGTGACGGAACATCTGTGGGGCTGGCAGGTCACGGTGCCCGAAGCGGTGGATGGCGCCAAGTGGCAGGAGATGTACGAAACCTATGTGCTGGACAGAAACGGGCTGGGGATCAAGGAGCTGTTCCGGCAAGCAAAAAACATGTGGGCCTACCAGTCGGTGGTGGCGCGGATGCTGGAGACGGTACGCAAGGAATACTGGAAGCCGGACCGGAAAGTCGTGGAGACCCTGGCGAAAGAGTATGCCAAAAGCGTTCAGGAGGTGGGGCTGGCCTGCTGCGACCACACCTGCAACAACCCCCAGCTCACCAGCTACACCGCCGGCACGCTCCTCTCCGTCCCTGGCCTGCGCCCCCTGGAACAGGGGTTCATGAAGGCCCTGGACACCATGAAGAAACCGGAACAGGGCCAACAACCCCCGGCACGTCAGCAACAAGGGGGGAAGTCGGCGAAGTCTGTTACCCAAAAGAGCCAGGGGGCAAAGAGCCGCGCTCCGGACGGAAAGGAGGCGGCGAAGAGCAAGTCCGTGGAGGGATTCGAAATGCAGGAAGCCGGCGCACCGGCAAGTGCCGCATCTTCAGCCCCTGTCCCATGGATATTCATCCTGGGGTTCCTTCTGGCCGTCGGGCTGGTAACCCTTGGCTTCAAGAGGCGATAGAAATGAATCCCCCCATTGTAATGGCCGCCTTTGGCACCACAACCGGAGCTCTGGCAACCTATGCATATATTGACACACGGATCAGGCAGCGTTTCCCTGATCATGAAATTATCTGGGCCTACTCCTCCCGGATGGTGAAGGACCGGATCAAGAAACGCAAGAATATCGACATCGTCCACCCTCACGAAGCCTTGCGCCGCTTGCAAGAACAGGGACATGAATGGGCCGTGGTGCAGTCGGTGCATTTTTTGGCCGGGCACGAATTTTACCGGCTTATCGAGGAGGCCGGGGGGGAAGAAATTCGCACTGCCGTCGGCTTGCCGCTCTTGAGTTCGGTTGCCGACTACCAGAGGATCGGCACGGCCCTGGCCCCCCTGATTGCCTCCCGTTTGCCGGACGAGGCCATTGTCCTGGTGGGGCATGGCACGGATCATCCCAGTTGGGCAAGTTATCCGGCTCTGCAACATCTGTTGCGGGAGCGGTTTGGGGAACGGATCTTTGTCGGCTGTGTGGAAGAATACCCTGGGGCCGATGAGATTGTCGCCCGTGTTGCCGCGGCAGGGTTGAAAAAGGTATGCCTCATTCCCTTTATGCTGGTGGCGGGAGTCCACTTCAATGAAGACCTGGTGGGTGAGGATGATGACTCCTGGAAATCGCTCTTTACGGCGGCCGGCATCGAGGTAGAGACCGTTGACCAAGGGATCGGCATGCTGCCGGAAATAAGCGATATCCTGGCCGATCACATCGCGGCGGCTCTGGATGTGGTGCTGGGAAACAGAAGTGGATGTAAAAAATGACCCTCCGGCCTATAGTTCAAAGCGGGCGGGCCGGTCATGTACCTGCTTCCGCCCTGTTTGCCCATGGCGCCCACGGCGGTCATCGACCGGATCATCTTCCGGAGGAAGTCATGGTTATCCGCCGGGAAGGCGACGGGGCTCCGGTGAAACAGAAGGTGGTCGGTTCCAGGGATTCCGTGATCAGGATTCCGATGCGCGGCAAGGCCGCAGCTCTGGCGATACTACTCCACGCGGCGCTTCTGTTTCTGGGTTTCCGGCTGGGCGGCGCAATGGGTGCAACCCAGAAGCAGAACCTGCCCCAGTTGATCTCCGTGAGCCTGGAGCACTGGCCATCGGGGGAAGAAGCCGGAAAGCAGAACCAGGTCCTGCCTGGAAAGTCCGCCTTGCCTCCGGGAACTGCTGCCGGGCGGAACAGGGTTTCCGCAGCGGTCGGGGCAGGGAAGGAAGTCAGCGAGGAAAATCCTGCGAAGGAAAGTGGCGGGAGCGCGGGGGAAGGAAATCGTTTGGCACAGCCTGCGGCTGGCGGGGGCTCCCTTTTGTCGCAGGCGGCCCCTGGGCAGGGAAGCGAGACAGCGGAAGGCACTCAACAGGGCGCCTCGCCCGAGGTGCTGGCCCGTCCCCTGTACGAGGTG
>JAJZSH010000212.1 GCA_021822005.1 Deltaproteobacteria bacterium
GCTCAAGGCTCATTACCCGGCCCAGTTCATGGCCGCCCTGCTCTCCTGCGACGTGGGCAACACCGACAAGGTGGTGCGCTACATCACCGAATGCCGGGACCACGAGATCGAGGTGCTGCCCCCGGACATCAACGAGTCGGACAAGGACTTTGCCGTGGTCAACGACCGCATCCGTTTCGGCCTGGCCGCGGTCAAGAACGTGGGCGGCGCGGCCCTGGACTCCATCATGGAGGTGCGGGCAAACGACGGTCCCTATGCCGGGCTGGAGGATTTCTGCGACCGGGTCGATTCCCGCAAGGTGAACCGGCGGGTCATCGAAAGCCTGATCAAGGCCGGGGCCTTCGATTCCCTGGGGGCCAAGCGCTCCCAACTCTTCGCCATCCTGGATATGGCCCTGGAACAGGCCCAGTCCGCGCAACGGGATCGCTTGAGCGGCCAGATCTCGCTGTTTGCGGTCATGCCCCAGGCCCAGGGCAGCAAGGCCAACACCATCGACTTGCCGGACATCGCCGAATGGACCGAAAAAGAACGGCTCGCCTTTGAAAAAGAAACCGTGGGCTTCTACCTCACCGGCCACCCCCTGGACAACTTCCACCAGGAGATCATGGCCGTGGCCGACACCGACCTCACCAGTCTTGGCGACTGGGGCGATAACCAGCCGGTGCGGGTGGGCGGGTTGGTCCGGGAATACAAGGACCACCGCAGCAAAAAAGGCGACCGCATGGCCTTCATCGTGTTGGAAGACAGAGCCGGAGCCGCCGAGGTGGTCGTCTTCCCCGAGGCCTTTGCCAAATGCGCCCATCTCCTGACCAGCGACGAGCCGCTCATTGTCCTGGGCACGGTCAAACAGGAAGAACAGGGCGCCAAGATCATCGCCGAATCGGTGGACAGCCTGAGCGAGGCCCGGAGCAAATACAGCAACGGGGCCCGCATCCTGCTCAAGTCCGATCAGATGAGCAGGCAGAAGCTGGAAAGCCTGAAAAACAAAGTGCGCGAGTTCCACGGCACCTGCCCGGTTTCCCTGACCATGCACTTTGCCGGACGGGGCGAGGTGGATATCGAGCCGCCCACGGATTTTACCGTCAGGCCCTGCAAGGAATTCGATGCGGAGGTGGAAGGTTTGCTGGGCTATGCCGCGGTGATGTACCTGAAAACCAAGGCGGAGATCCAGCCCCGGACCGGCGGCAAGGGCGGGCGCTGGCGGCAGAACGGGCAGGGGTGAGAGAGGTGGCTATAGCGCAGGGATGGGCAAAAATCAAACCGGCGGCTACGAACTTGTATCTCTCCCCAAGCCATGCTATCATCACTTATGATGATAATGGATACAAATCAAAGAGGCGACCGGCATGAATGAAACGATCCTGGTTTCCACACGGGTATCCGCTGATCTGGCTGAGCGTTTGGCAGCCTTGGCGCAAACAACCCATCGCTCAAAGTCGTTTCTGGCGGCACAGGCGATTGAGGAATTTCTCAATGTCCAGGAATGGCAGGTGGAAGCGATCAAGGAGGGTCTTGCCGCCGCCGAGCGTGGCGACCTGAAAAGCCATGAGCAGGCTATCGCCATCCTCAACACCTGGGGAAAGAATGCGAAGGCTTGAATGGGCCGCGCCCGCGCTGGACGACCTGAAAGCGGCAGGCGAGTACATTGCCCAGGACAACCCCACCGCGGCAAGACGAATGGCAAGCCGGGTCAGGGAAGCGGTGGAGCTTCTGCAAGATCAGCCCAACCTGGGCAGGCCGAGCCGGTTGGCGGATACGAAGGAACTTGTTGTTTCCGGCACCCCGTTTGTTGTTGTTTCCCGGGTGCGGAAAGGAGACGCGCACATTGTCCGCCTTCTGCATCATTCCCTGCGTTGGCCCTGTCTCCCTGATTGAGAATCACCGTGCCCCCAAAAATCCCCTGCGTATTAAACCACCTTGCCAACTACAACTTCACGCAGCAAGCTGCGGGGAATTAGACCCTAAAAGAGATTAAAGATTTGTGGCGGCGCCTGAAGGGTCGAGCGAGCAGGCGGTGCGGGAATTTTCCACTTTCACCGACGATTTGCATCGGCTGGCGGAAGTGCTCTTGGCGCCCATTTACGCAGACAACGGTCTCGCCCTGGGAGCGCCAAAGGCGATAACCGCGACTGCCCATGAATTAGCCCGACTGGTTTACTCGATGCTGAAGAATGACACAGCCTGCGTCGATGCCGGCCAAGACTACTTACGAAGAGCGCTATCGCGGCCGCGTTGTACAAAACTTGAAACGGAAAGCCCAAGAGTTGGGGTTTGAACTTAGGGGCCGTTACGAAATAACCATTACATACATTTTTTACCATTTCGTTACGGCCCCTTATGCCGGTCACGACATTACACTGTTACAGTCGCCGTTACACTGCTATTTTTTAACGACGGCTTATTGAGATTCCCGGGCTACAGCAAAAAAACAGCAAATTCGTAAATTCATGCACTTATGGTGAAGTTGCTTGGAAGGACGGAAATGACCGCCCGCAAACCGGCGGACGGTCTGTTTTTCGATTCAATCTTTGAGGATAAAACCCATGAGCGAGCGAAGAGTTTTCATGAAGAACGGCTTGATCGCGATGGCCGGAGTCGCGAGTCTTGCCGCCGGCGGCGGCAAGGAAGCCTCCGCCGCCACCCGGAAATGGGGGATGATCATCGACCTCAACCGGTGCTGCGGCTGCCAGTCCTGTGTGATCGCCTGCAAGGCGCAGAACAGAACGGTCGCCGGTTCTTTCAATACCAGGGTGATCTCCCTGGAGGACGGCAGCTATCCCGACTCCCGGATCGTCTTCACCCCGGTGCAGTGCAATCAGTGCGAGAATCCGCCCTGCGTGCCGGCGTGTCCCCTGAACGCCACCTTCAAACTTCCCAACGGGATCGTGGTGACCGACTGGAACAAGTGCGAGGGGATCGGCACCTGCGTGACCGCATGCCCTTATGACGCACGCTTTCTTGACAACCGGCACAAGGGGACCGAGGGCGGCAGGGTGGACAAGTGCGACTTCTGCCTGCATCGGCTGGAACAGGGTCTCTTGCCCGCCTGCGTGGAGGCCTGCGACGCCAATGCGCGTATTTTCGGCGAGTTGAATGCCCCGACCGGAGAGTTTGCGGAATACCTGAAGAAAACGGAACTGACATCGCGCAAGGCCGGACTGGGAATCAAGACGAGCGTCCTTTATCTTCCCAATCGCCGGAGCAAGCAAGGAGGTGCGTTATGAAAAAGGAACTTTCCAACCTGGTGAGCGCCGGTTCTTCCTTGACCCGTCGCGGTTTTCTCAAACTTGCCGCGGCTGCCTCCGCCGTGGCGGCATTCGGCATTGATACGGCAAAGGCGGCGGTCAAGTGGCTCAACCCGCGGCAGGTCCAGAAATCAGCGGCAACGCAACTGGATCAGGGCGTCAAGGTCGTTCATTCCGTCTGTCTCGGCTGCAATGCGCGGTGCGGGGTGCGGGCGGTGGTTGCAGACGGCAAGCTGGTCAAGCATGCGGGCAACCCCTATCACCCCTATAATCACCGGTTCGCACCGATTCCTTATGACACCCCGGTCCGGGAGACGCTTGCCTTGCCTTCTCCGGTCTGCGGCAAGTCCCAGGACGCCCCTAATTATGTCTATAGCCCCTACCGGCTCATCAAGCCGCTCAAGAGGTCGGGCCCGCGCGGCTCCGGCAAGTTCGAGCCCATCGAATGGGAGCAGATGATCAGGGAAATAGCCGACGGCGGCAAGCTCTTCGCCCATCTCGGCGAAAAGAGGGTGGTGCCCGGGATCAAGGATCTCAACAGCGATGCCCCCATCCTCCCCGACGCCCCCGAACTGGGCCCGGTGCGCAACGGTTTTGTCTTCATCGGCGGCCGGGACCAGAACGCCCGGAAGGATTTTTCGGACCGCTTTGTCAAGGATGCCCTGGGGTCGGTGAACCGCATCGGTCACACCGACATCTGCGGCATCGGCTTCCGGATGGGCAACTGGGCCTTTACCGAGCGGAAAGAGGTCGAGATCAAGGCGGACCCGGTCAACGCCGAATACATCCTGGTCTTCGGCGCCAATATCTACGAGGCGCTCCAGCCGGGCGTGAACACCTATGCCGCCACCCTTGCCAAGAGACACTCCGAGGGCAAGGTGAAATTCACCATCGTTGACCCCCGGGCCACCAATGCGTCAACCCACGCGGCGAACTGGGTCCCGATCAAGCCCGGCCAGGACGGCGCCTTTGCCATGGGGATGATCCGCTGGATCATCGACAACGGCAGGCACAACAAGAGCTACCTCGCCGCGCCGCACCCGAAGGCAGCGGCGGCCCTGGGACATGCCTCCTACAGCAACGCGACCCACCTGGTGGTCATCGATCCCGGTCACAGGAATGACCGGAAATTCCTCAGGGTAGCGGATCTCGATCCCAAGGCCCCTGAAGAAGAAGGCAAGAAATACATGGTTCTTACCCATGATGGTTTGCCGGTTCCCTTTGACACGGTCGGTGAGGCGGTTCTCGATACCGGCCGGACCGTCAAGGATGCCGGCGGCCGGGAAATCAAGGTGGCGACCTCCTTCCATCTCATGCAGGAAGGCGTCATGGAGCACACTGTTGCGCAGTATGCGGCCCTGGCCGGCGTCGAGCCGGCGCAGATCGCCAAGACCGCCGATGAGTTCACCTCCCACGGCACCAAAGCGGCGGTGACCCAGTATCATGGGGCGGGCAATTACCTCAGCGGCACCTATGCCTCCTACCCGGTGGCGATGCTGAATGCCATGATCGGCAGCGTTGACCGCAAGGGCGGTTACCTGAAGTCGGGCGGCGGCGTGGCCAAGTGGAACGAGGGATTGTACGACCTGAAGGGGTTTGCCGGCAAGAAAAAAAGCCAGGGACCGATCATCTCCCGGGAGAAATTCGCCTACGAAAAGACAACGGAATTCAAGAAAAACGGCTACCCCTCCCGGCGGCCCTGGTTCCCCTTTTCCAAGGGCGGTCTCTGCGTTGAGGCGATGAGCGGCATCGACCAGCAGTATCCCTATCCCTGCAAGATACTTTTCACCTATTTCTTCAACCCCGTCTATTCGATTCCGGGCGGCTTCCGCTATGTCGAGACCCTGAAAAATTCGGACAAGGTGCCGCTCCACGTCTCCATCGACATTACGGTCAACGAATCCAACCTCTACGCCGATTACATCGTGCCCGATGTGACCTATGCGGAAGGGCATTACGGTTTTCTCACCCCCCACGCTCCGGCGGCAAAATTCACCGGGGTCCGGACTCCGACCATCGAACCCCTGACCGGCAGGACGGCGGACGGGCGGCCTTTCTGCGAGGAAACCTTCCTCATCGACCTGGCCAGGGCGGCGGGATTGCCCGGCTTCGGCGACCAGGCGATCAAGGACAAAAACGGCGGCGCCCATCCGCTGAACACCGGCGAGGATTACTATCTCCGGGCGATCGCCAATGTCGCGGCCGGCGCCAAGGTTCCGGAAGCAGCGCCCGCGGAGGTGGAGTTTGTCGAAACGAATTATCCGGTCGCCAGATTCAAGGGCATCCTGCCGGACAGCGAATGGAAACAGGTCTGCTATGTCCTGGCAAGAGGAGGGGTTTTCAATACCCCATACGATGATGTCTTTGACGGTGAAAAGCACAAGTTCGGCCTGAAGAGGGTCGTCCTGTACAACGAAGACCTGGCCACCACCAGGAATTCCATCACCGGCGAATATTTCTCCGGCACCTTGAAATACACCCCGCCCATGACCCCGAAGGGACGGGACATCGAGGCGATCGACCAGGAATATCCCTTCTCCCCGG
>JAJZSH010000006.1:0-19390 GCA_021822005.1 Deltaproteobacteria bacterium
GCGGTAGTATCCTTGAATCCACAAAAATCGACTCAGAGAAAGACGACACCTCAAGACAAGGCAGCATAAGAAATGCGACATCTTCCTTGACAACGACCGCGAACCCGGAGCGCTACGTCTTCGACGAGAACCTTGTAGCGATATTTGGTCACCCAGACAAAATGATACTCAATGTTGAAAACAGTATGACTCCCATATCGGTATTCCATCGTAAGCCTCCTTTCTTCGGAGACATCATACTCGATCTATTGGGAGTGATAAATCTACCCGCCTAAAGGCGGGGGCTTTAACCTTTTTTTGAGACCAGTAAAATTGAAGACCATTTTTCAACTCGTTCCGGTTACCTCCAAGGTGAGGCAACGTATCTGACCCTTCAGTTACCTTTTCTTATGAGGCAACACGAAGACACCCTTGAATGCCTGATGCAGCAGTGATTTTTCCAACGCTTCCAGCACGACGAACTTCGGCTTGTAGATAGATTTGCGACTAGGCGGTGAACAACAACACCGCAGCCAGCCAGCCGCAGGCCTCTCCCAGCTCACAGGTTGCGCCCAACACATCGCCGGTAATGCCGCCAAGGGCTTTGCTCGCCTTGAACCGAAGCCAAAAGGCAGCAAAGACCGCAGCGCCGAGGATAATCAAGACAGCCGACCAGTTCCACCAGATAAGCGGCGCCAGCAGAAGGCTACCCAGCGCCAGTTCCCCCAGGCCGACCTTGCCGACAAAGGCGTGGCCGGTGCCGCTGGCCCGCGGGTATTGAACGCCGCAGGCCAGGGTGGCCATGGCCCAGCGGGCAGCCACTGGCGCGGCGAACAGGGCGAAGAAAAGGGGCTCCTCACCGTTTGCCAGAAGTGAGGCAAGACAGGCAACCTTCAGGACAAGCAACAGCACCAGGCCGATCACCCCAAAGGCGCCGATGGCCGAGTCCTTCATGATCGCCAGCCTTCGCTCCGGGTCCTGCCCGCCACCCAGGCCATCCAACAGGTCAGCCAGGCCATCGAGGTGCAACCCCTTGGTCAGCCAGGCTCCAAGGGCGACCAGCAATACCGCGCTCACCATGGGAGGGAGGCTGGCCCAGGCACATATCCAGGCCCCCCCGGCCAGAAACCCGCCGATCAGCCAACCGGCCAGGGGGAAAAAAGCGGCGCTTCGCCTGAGTCCGTCGGCAGGCAACTCCGCGGGCAACCGCACAGGCAGGATGGTGAGAAAGGCGATGGCGATCTTTGCTGCCAGCAGCATGGTCTTCAACCGGCCTCGCTCACCCCGGCCTCGCCAAAGGTGGCCATCTCGTTCATGATTTTAAGCCCCGCCTCCACCAGATTCATGGTCAGGGCCGCGCCGGTTCCCTCGCCAAGACGCAGGTCAAGGTGCAGCAGGGGGCTCAAGCCCATCTTCTCAAAGAAGATCCTGTGGCCCTGCTCCGCCGACATGTGGCTGAAAAAACAGTACTCCAGGGCATGGGGCGCGAGGCGCAGGGCGACCAGGGCCCCGGCGCTGGAGATAAAGCCGTCCACCACCACCGGAATCCTGCTGATCGCTGCCTGCAGAATACAGCCGCAGATGGCGGCGATCTCCAAGCCGCCCACCGCAGCCAGCGCCCCGAGAGGAGAGTCCAGCCTTTCCCGGTTCACGGTCAGGGATTGCTCGATCACCGCGATCTTGTGTTGCAGCATTGCGTCGTCGATGCCGGTGCCCCGGCCCGTCATCTCGGCCGCCTTGGCCGGCAGCAGGGCGGCGAAGAGCGCGGCGGACGGGGTGGTGTTGCCGATGCCCATGTCGCCGGTGCCCAGGATCTCGGCGCCATCCTCGATGGCCTCGCGGGCCATCTCCATGCCGACCCCGATGGCGGCCACCGCCTCGTCGATGCTCATGGCCGGGCCCTTGGCCATGTTGGCGGTTCCGGGCCGGACCTTGCATTGCCGCAACCCCTCTGCCTCAACCGGCACGGCCACGCCCACATCAATTACCCGCACCTCGGCCCCCACATGGTGGGCCAGCACATTGACCCCAGCTCCTCCGGCCAGGAAATTGAGAACCATCTGCGGGGTCACCTCCTGGGGGAAGGCGCTGATCCCCTCGGCCACCACTCCATGGTCCCCGGCAAAGGTGAGAATCATCTTCTTCTCCACCCTGGCGCCAATGGTTCTCCGCATGGCGCAGGTTCTGGCCGCCAGCATCTCCAGTTTGCCGAGGCTGCCCAGGGGCTTGGTAAGGTTATCAAGCTTGGCCTGGGCCTGGGCCAACACCGCCGCGCTGGCAGGTTCAATGGCCGCGCAGGCGGTCTGCAATTCTTCCGCTGTTAGTATCATGATTCCTTCTCCTTTATTTCTGCGCAGCCAACGTGCGGCGCGATCTTGTCGATATTTTTGCAAAACGAGCTTCAAACTTTGCTCCCCTCGCCCGCTTGCGGGAGAGGGGCCGGGGGAGAGGGCAACTGCACGCGTTGATTCTACAACGAGTTCCCCCTCTCCCTAGCCCTCCCCCCGAGGGGGGAGGGGACTTTCCTGCCTTTTGCAAATCTGATTACTGACCTTCATGAATTGGAGTGGCGCAAGCCGCTCCTGTATTTCCCCCATGGTCACGCAGCCGAGCACCGCAGAGGCTGCCGAAAAAGGAGTTTGCACTGTTTGAGGCGAAGCCGAGTTTGCAAACTCCCGGCAGCATCGAGGAGCACAGGGCATCCCGCCTTAGGCGGGACAAGTGGCGGGGTGCCCTTTCTTTGGTTCATTTCTTTGGGCAAGCAAAGAAATGAACAGAAGAACGAAGTATATTC
Organism: Deltaproteobacteria bacterium; assembly: GCA_021822005.1. Taxonomy (GTDB): domain Bacteria; phylum Desulfobacterota; class Desulfobulbia; order Desulfobulbales; family Desulfurivibrionaceae; genus Thiovibrio. The sequence goes on from JAJZSH010000006.1 coordinate 2,774, forward strand.
CTCCGCCCGCCGAGATGGCCGGGAGTCAAATTTATTCCCCACCAAAAGACTGCCACGCCTCAGCAAGAAGCGCCAGCGAACCCTTCAACTTTTCCAGGCTGTACATTTCCAGAGTAACCACCCCGTCATACCCGGCTTCAGCCAGCCGCCTGCCCAGCATCCGGGCCTGCTCCGCATCGGCAAGAGCCTGATGATCCCTGTCGTCCCGCACCCCATGATAGTGAAGATGGCGGACCCGGGGCAGCAGTCCCAACCCCTCTTCCAGATCATGCCCATACCGGACAAGATGCCCGAGATCAAGGCAGACGCTCAAGCCGTACTCCGTAACCAGATGGGCTACCAGACCGAATGGATACTCGATATTTTCAACAGCAACCAGTTTTTTCTCTTCGCCCAGAGCACCGGACAATTCCTGGAGACTGGCCGCCAGATTATCGAGCCAGGCGGCGTCGGGCAGGTTCGGTTCCCGGACCAGATGCAGATCAAAGCTCTGCGGGGCAAGCGTGGTCAGCTGGGCCATAAGCCGGAGAATCTCGGCAATTCCCTCCTGCCGCTCCGCCCTCGATGCCGCGCCCAAGGCTATGTCGGTGGGCAGATGCACGGTATAGGTGAGGGCATGTTGGTCAGCAAAATCCCGCAGCGCCTGCACATCCAGAGGCTGGGACAATCGACTTTTGGCCGCGCTTTCAAAAAAGAGCAGCTGAACATCGTCAACCATGGGCGCCAGCACCCGGACATTGCTCATGATATCCGCGGGCAAAACGCAGGAGGTCGCACCAAGCCGCCATAAGCGGCGATTCTTGGACATCATCGTTCCGTCCTGCCCCCGAGAATGACCACCTCGCCCACCCGGTCCTGATGGGCGAGTGAGATCGCAGGCACCGGACACGTACCCCGCTGGACGCGGAGGGTTTCCAGAACAGCGGCCACCGCTTCCTGGGCAAGATGGGGACGGTTGTTGGTCTCGCTGATGTGCGACAAGACCACATGTTCAAGACCGTCATGGAGGATCTCGCGCAAAAAACCGGCGGCCTCGACGTTGGCCAGATGCCCGGTCTTGCCCCGCACTCTCTGTTGCAAGGCCGGAGGATAAGGACCGTTGCGGAGCAGGTCCGGATCGTGGTTGCATTCAAGCACCAGCCCATGGCAGCTGCTCAAGCGGTGCTGCATGAGACGGGAAACCTGACCGGTATCGGTGCAATACCCCATGAACAGGCGGCCATTGTTCAGCAGAAAACCGACAGGGTCTGCCGCGTCATGGGAAAGCGCGAAGGGATGGATCTGGAAATCCTGAAAGACGAAGGTCTGGCCTGTAACAAAGGCCAGACATTGCGGGAGGTTATCAAAAACAGGCCCGGCGGCGGCCAGGGTCGCTTCATTGACAAATACCGGAAGACGGAACCGGCGGGAGAGAATCGCCGCCCCCTTGACATGGTCGCCGTGTTCATGGGTAATGAGGAGGGCGGACAGACTTTCCGCACCAACCCCGATTTCTGCCAGCCGCCGCTCGATCTCCTTGCCGGAAAACCCGGCATCGATCAAAATCCGCGTCTGCCCGGATTCGACAAAGGTCGCATTGCCCTTGCTGCCGCTCCCCAGAACACAAAATCGCATAACTCACCCACAAGGCAATCGGCCAGAATTCTCGCCCTTTTGCCTTTTAGATTCCAGTATGACCGAACCCGCCATCCTGCCGCCGGGTCTCATCAAGTCTGTCCACCGCGATCACCGTGGCCCGGCAGACCGGGGCCAGCACCAGCTGGGCGATCCGGTCGCCCCGCCGGATGGTGAAAGGCGCACGGCCCAGATTGATCAGACCGATCTTTACTTCTCCCCGGTAATCGGCATCAATGGTGCCGGGGCTGTTGACCACGGTGATCCCGTGCTTGATGGCCAACCCGCTCCGGGGCCGCACCTGCAGCTCATAGCCAGGAGCCAGGGCCACGGCAAAACCGGAAGGCAGCAACCGGATCTCCCCCGGCCCGATCACCACCGGCTCAACCACGGCGGCGGCCACATCCATGCCTGCGGCCAGTTCGGAATGGTAGGCGGGCAAGGGCAGATCAGCATGGCCTGCCGGATCGAGCCAAGACAATCGGATAGTCTGCGTTTCTTCTTTCCGGGTTTCCATCATGTTTTACTCCAGGTCAAGGGGGCGCCAGTCAATATCCTTTGCCTTGAGAGGGCCGAGAACGGTAGCAAACAGCGGGCGACTGAAAAGAAGCGCGGCAAGACCGGCAATATCCTCCCGCCGTACCTGGTCAAAACCTGCGGCGACCTCATCAAAGGGGATATAGCGGCCAAAGGTCAGCTCGTTTCTGGCAATTCTGGTCATCCGGGACTCCATGTTCTCGGCGGAGAGGAAGATCCCGGCCTTGGCGTAATCCTTGGCCCTGGCCAGCTTTGCCTCTGAAACACTGCGCTGACGCAAGGCCTTGATTTCCCTGGCAACCAGGGCCATGGCCTTGTTCACCACCGCGGGGTCAACCCCCAGATACACGCCGAGATAGCCACTGTCCGTGAACGAGGACAGGTAGGAATAGATGGAGTAGGCCAGCCCCTCTTTCTCGCGAACCTCCTGAAAAAGCCGGGAACTCATGTTGCCGCCGAGGAGAACGTGCAGCAGATAGAGGGCATAGCGCTCAGGGGCCACGAGGGGCAGGCCGTAGGCGCCAAGCACCAGATGCGCCTGCTCCAGCTTCTTCTTGTGGAGCTTGCGCACCGGAGCAAGAACCGGCGGCGGCTGGCGGCGGGCGCCTCTGTTCGGGCCGGTCAGGGTGCCAAGCTGCTTCTGCCAGAGGTGACAGAACTGCTCGTGGTCCACATTGCCGGAGGCGGCGATGACAATCCTCTCCGGCGTGTACTCGCGGCGCATATACTCCCGCAGACCGGCGGAATCCATGGCGGCCACAACCTCCCGCGGTCCAAGAACCGTATAGCCAAGGGGGTGCTCCCCCCAGAGACCGCCGGTAAACAGCTCATGGATCCGGTCATCCGGGGTGTCTTCCACCATGGAGATTTCCTGGAGCACGACCTCCCGCTCCCGGACCACCTCTTCCTCCTCAAAAAGCGAATGCTGGAAGATATCCCCCAGAAGCCCGATGAGGTGTTCCACCTGGTCATCAAGGACCGTGGCGTAATAGGAGGTGGTCTCGCCGGAGGTGAAGGCGTTGGACATGCCCCCCAGGGTGTCGAACTCCTGGGCAATCTCCTGGGCCGTCCGGCTGGGTGTGCCCTTGAAGAGCATGTGCTCGACAAAATGGGCGCTCCCGTTGTTATCGGGCTGTTCGTCGCGGGCGCCCACGTCCACCCAGATCCCCGCCGAAACCGTGCGGGAGGGAATCTTTTCGGTGATGATCCGGATGCCGTTGTCAAGAACGGTTTTCTGGTAGCTATTAGCCACGGGCTTCCTTACTGGTTAGGATGCGATACGGAAAAGGGGAAAGAGGGCCGCGCCCCCCTTCCCCTTGGAAGAATCTAAAACACCACCCGCAGGCGTCGGATCAGGAACCCGACTCCTCCTGAAGGACAGCCTTGCGGCTCAGGCGGATCTTGCCGCGCTGATCGATCTCCAGAACCTTGACCCGGACCTCGTCCCCTTCCTTGAGAACATCGGTGACCTTCTCGACCCGCTTGGTGTCAAGCTCGGAGATATGCACCAGGCCGTCAACCCCCGGCATGATCTGAACGAAGGCCCCGAAATCGAGGATCTTCTGGACAACGCCGTCGTAGATCCTGCCGATTTCAGGATCAGCGGCGATCTCGTTCACCTTGGCGATGACCGCCTGGGCAACCAGGCCGTTGGGCGCGAAAATCGTCACCTTGCCCGAATCCTCCACATCCATCTTCACCCCGAAATCAGCGGTGATCGACTTGATCATCTTGCCGCCCGGTCCGATGAGGTCGCGGATCTTGTCGGGGTTGATCTGCAGGCTGAAGATCTTGGGCGCATGCTCAGGCACATCCGCCCTGGGCTGCTCGATCGCCATCTTCATCTTCTCCAGAATATGGAGGCGGCCGCCCCTGGCCTGGGCCAGAGCGCTGGTCATGATCTCCTTGGAAACGCCTTCGATCTTGATATCCATCTGCAGGGCGGTGATGCCCTCGTCGGTGCCGGTGACCTTGAAATCCATGTCGCCGAGATGGTCTTCATCACCCAGGATGTCGGAAAGGATGACGATGGTCTCGCCGTCCTTGATCAAACCCATGGCCACGCCGGAAACCGGCTTCTTGATCGGCACGCCCGCGTCCATCAGGGCGAGACTGCCGCCGCAGACCGTGGCCATGGAGGAGGAGCCGTTTGACTCCAAGACCTCGGAAACGATCCGGATCGTGTAGGCAAACTCATCGCCCTTGGGCAATACTGCCGACAAAGCCCGCTCGGCCAGGGCGCCGTGCCCGATGTCCCGGCGGCTGGGGCCGCGCATGAAACGAACCTCGCCCACGCAATAGGGCGGGAAATTATAATGGAGCATGAAGCGCTTGAAGGACATACCGCTGAGGGATTCAACCCGCTGCTCATCATCGCCGCTGCCCAGGGTGGCGGAAACCATGACCTGGGTCTCGCCCCGGGTAAACAGGGCGGAGCCATGGACTTTCGGCAGGGCCGCGACCTCACAGTTGATCGGGCGAATCTCGTCAAAACGGCGGCCGTCGATCCGGCACTGGTCCTTGACGATCCGGTCGCGCATCATGGTTTTATTCAGAGAATGGAGATGCTCCTTGGCCTCCTTGAGGCTGTCGGCATACTCTTCGCCAAGGGCGGCAATGAGATTTTTCTGGAGCTGATGATAGAGCTCGCTGCGCTGCTGCTTGTCGGCCATGGTAATGACCGCCTGCATCCCTTCGCGGGCCAGCTCTGCCACCTTGGCCTTCAAGGCCTCATTGACCACCGGCGGAGCAACCGCCATCTTGGCCCTGCCCACTGCGGCCCGCATCTCTTCCTGCATGTCCAGGATGGGTTGCAGCGCCTGGTGGCCAAAAAAGATGCCCTCGAGAACCTCGGCCTCGGAGAGGCTGTCCGCCCCGCCTTCCACCATGACCACGGCATTCCTGGTCCCGGCCACGATGAGGTTCATCCGGGATTTTTCCCACTCGTCCGGGCTGGGGTTGAGCACATACCGGCCGTCCACATAGCCCACCCGCACACCGGCCACCGGCGCGTTGAAGGGGATGTCGGAAACAATCAGGGCGCAGGAGGCGCCGATCATGGCCAGCACATCGGGGTCGTTTTTCTGGTCTGCCGAGAGAACCGTGGCGATCACCTGGGTTTCATGCTGATAGCCATCGACAAACAGGGGCCGCAGGGGCCGGTCGATAAAACGGGCGGAAAGGGTTTCCTTGTCGCTGGGCCGGCCGATTTCCCGCCGGAAAAAACTTCCCGGAATACGGCCCACCGCATAAAACCGCTCCTGATACTCCACGGTGAGGGGAAGAAAATCGATTTCAGCTTTGGGATCCTTGGCCGCGGTGGCCGTAACCAGCACCACTGTATCCCCATAGGTTACCAGGGCCGTGCCGTTTGCCTGTTTTGCCAGGCGTCCAGTCTCAATGGTGAGGGGCCGTCCGCCAAGATCAATCGTTACTTTTTTAAACATATACTCTCCTCTGACAGCCGCCCCTTCCCTTGCCAGCAGCAACCACGCCGCCCGGCTCAAAGCCGGACAGACGAAATATCATTACCGCAATGGAAAGGTGGTGTCTTCGCTGCCCCGACCGCACGCAGAAGCGGCGATCTTGATTGCACAGGGGCAAAAAATGGTGGGCTCGTGATAACCCCAAAAGTCACAGGTCCGTTACAAAAAATTAAACAAGTACACATCGCCACCGTTGTAATCGCGTTTTTTGTGCGATTTCAACAAAAATGGAGCCACCGCCATAAACCAGGGCGGTGGCTGTTATCGCATCTTACTTTCTGATGCCAAGCTTTTGAATCAGGTCACGATACATATCAACGTTTTTACTCTTGAGATAGTTCAGGAGACGCCGTCTCTGGCCGACCAGCTTCAGCAGCCCGCGCCGGGAATGATGGTCTTTTTTGTGTTCCTTGAAATGCTCGGTCAGATACGTGATCCGGGAGCTCAGCAGGGCAATCTGCACCTCCGGCGAACCGGTGTCCTTCTCGTGATGGGCGTATTGGGTGATAATCTCTTTTTTCTGTTCCGCTTGCAGTGTCATGACTTCCTCGTGCACTAAAATTAATAATTCGGGAGATCGACAGAAATTCAGGAGCCGTTACGAAATAACCTGTACTTTCTGAACCCTTTCGTTACGGCTCCTTATGCCGTCCACGGGATCACAATTGTGCAAATTATTTTTTAACGACGGTTTCCAACCATCGATTCCTATTGGGTACGCTTCTTAATAAATGATCCCTGCACCAATGTCAATTGAATGTCGTTGCGTGCTTTTTCCCCACTGACCAATCGCAACCGTTCACCGAAGCATGTCAATTCGGTTGCATAATCCTTATCCGAAAGCGTTCACTCTTGCCGGGGCAGCAGCCCCAAGACCTCTTCCACGGTCAATGCCTTGGATAACAGCTCCTGCCGCGCCAGGATGGGATCCTGCAGGATGGCGCCATCCACAGCGTTGTCCACGGTGAACGGCCCGCTTTGCAGACGCCGCAAGGCAACAAGATGGGCGCCGCAACCAAGGGCGCGGCCAATATCCGCGGCCAGGGTCCGGATATAAGTGCCCTTGCTGCACTCCACCATGATGCGCAGGGTGTCGGGCCCGGCGTCCAGAAGCCGCAGCAAAAAGATGGTTATCGGTCGCGCCGCCTTCTCAATGGTAATCCCCCGCCGCGCATAATGGTACAGGGGCTTCCCCTTGTGCTTGAGCGCCGAATACTGCGGCGGCGTCTGCAACTGCCCGCCTAAGAATCCGGCCAGGCAATGCTCCAGCTCTTCCCTGGCAAAGGGTCCAACTTCTTTTTGGGCGACAACCTCTCCCTCAAGATCCTGGGTGGTGGTTTCGATGCCAAGCCTGAGCACCGCCTCGTACCGCTTGGTTCCGTCCATGAACTGTGAGATAAGGCGGGTGGCCGGGCGTCCGGCACAGATGACCAGCAGGCCGGAGGCAAAGGGATCAAGGGTGCCGGCATGCCCCACTTTCTTTATGGACAGAGCCCGGCGCACCAGTTGCACCATCCGGAAGGAACTCGGCCCCACCGGCTTGTCCACCAAAAAAATACCGGCCTCAAGGGCCGGCTCCGCGGGGGTTTTCTTCCCAACCTGGGCATCATGGGCGTCGGCGGGCATCTCCTGCAGAAGCTCCATCTTCTTAACGAGTTACCATGGGCAGCAATTTGGCCAGCAATTTTTCCTGCACCTCGCCAATGCTTGTCTCCCCCAGCTTGAACCCTGCCGCATTGCGATGGCCGCCTCCACCAAAGGCGGCAGCAACCTGGGCCACATCATAATCAGTGCCCTTGGAACGAAGACTTACCGAAACCAGACCCCTCTCCGTTTCTTTTAAAAAAGCGGCAACCTTCACGGTATCCAGGGATCGCGGGTAATTGATAAAGGTTTCCGCGTCCGCCTGGGTGGTGCCGGTTTTGACAAAAACCTCCCGCGGAGCCGCGATGATTGCCAGCCGGTCAGCGGCATACAATTGCAGGGAATCGAGCACCATCCGCATGAGGTTGAGGCGCTTCACCGTGAAATTATCAAACAGTTTGCCGGAAACCTCCGCCGGTTTTACCCCTTTACGAAGAAGCTCACTGGCGATGCGGAAGGTATCAGCGGTGGTCGAGGAATACTTAAAGGAGCCGGTGTCGGAAACAATGGCCGCATACAGGCAATAGGCTGATTCAAAGCTGAGCTCGGCGCCCATGGCTTCGGCCAGATCATAGACCATCTCGCCGGTTGAGGCCCGATCCGGGGCAATCCACCTGAGATCGCCGAATTCCTGGTGGCCGACATGGTGATCGATAACCACAAAGGGATGCACGGTCAGAAGGGAGTCCATGGCCGCGCCCAGCCTGTTGCAATCACCGCAGTCAAGGGCAACGGCACAGTCAAAACCGTGCAGGGCCGGAAGCAAAGACTCTATCTGGGCGCTTCCCGGCAGAAACCGGTACAGATGGGAAACCTGCTCCTCGCCGTACAGAAAAACATCCTTGCCAAGGGAACGCAAGATGTTGCCCATGGCTATCTGCGAACCGAGGGCGTCACCGTCCGGGTGGATATGGGTTGCCACCAGAACGTTTTTTGCCGCGTTCAGGGTACGAACAATCTCGTCACGGGGATGATCCATCGTCTTTCGCTATCTCCCTGAGTAACTGTTCCATTTCAGCCTGCTTCTGGCCCGCGAGATCCAGCCGGAAATCAAGCACCGGCACGTGCCGCAGCTCCAGCGCCCTTGCCAGGCTGCTTCTGATAAAGCCCTTGCTGCTCTCCAGTCCCTTGGCAACAGCCTTCGGCTCTTCATTTCCCAGTATACTGTACAAAACCCGGGCATGGCCAAGATCATCGCTCACCTCCACCGAGGTAATGATGATATTGTACAACCGAGGATCATTGATTTTCCGCACCAGTAGCGAGGCAATCTCGGCCTTGATGGCGTCCGCCACCCGGATTGGCCGCCTTTTCGGTTCGCTTCGTCCGAGCCCGGCAGGCAGGCCGAACCGCGATTTTGCTTTTCCGGCCACCATTAGAGCTCTCTTTCAACCTCTTTCAGGATAAAGGCCTCAAGCACGTCGCCCACTCTGAGGTCGTTATAGTTGGCCACCCCGATCCCGCACTCATACCCGCTCTGCACATCCTTGACATCATCCTTGAAACGCCGCAGGGAGGCAAGCTGCCCGGTAAAAGTCACCACGCCTTCCCGCAGGACACGCACCTTGGCGTTGCGTTCGATCTTGCCATCGGTCACATAGCAGCCGGCAATGGTGCCGATCTTGGGAACCTGATACGTTTCCCGGACCTCGGCCGCGCCGATGACCTTTTCCTCGAAACTGGGGTCAAGCAAGCCGACCATGGCCTTTTTGATGTCATCCAGGGCATGATAGATTACGTCGTAGGTGCGGATATCCACCTTCTCATTCTTGGCGAGATCCTGCACCTTGGCCGATGGCCGGACGTTAAACCCGATGATAAAGGCGTCCGATGCCGCGGAGAGCAAGACATCCGAGTCGGTTATGGTGCCGGTGCCGGCATGGAGGATCTTGACCTTGACCTCATCGGTTGCCAGGCCCTCTATGGCTTTACTAAAGGCCTCCAGTGTTCCCTGCACGTCGGCCCGCAGGGCAACCCGCAGCTCCTTGACTTTTCCTTCCTGTAATTTATCAAAGAGATTATCCAGGGAAATCTTTGTGAATGTGCCCAGCTCGGCTTCCCTGCTTTTGAGCTGCCTGTCGGCGCTCACGCTCCTTGCCCTCTTCTCGTCGGGCAGAACGACAAATTCATCCCCAGCCCGCGGCACCCCGCTCAGGCCCTGAACCTCGACGGGCATGGCCGGTCCGGCTTCCTTGACACTTTCCCCGCGATCGTTGGTCAGGGAGCGCACCTTGCCGTAAAATATCCCGGCAACACAGGCATCGCCGACCCGCAGGGTTCCCTGCTCGACCAGAACCGTGGCAACAGGGCCGCGGCCTTTATGGAGCTGGGCCTCGATCACATGCCCCTTGGCGCGCCGATGGGGATCTGCCTTCAGCTCAAGAATTTCGGCCTGGAGCTGAATGTTTTCCAGCAGCTCGGCTATGCCTTGCCCGGTTTTAGCCGAGGTTTCACAGAAGATGGTATCCCCACCCCATTCCTCGCTGACCAGATTCAGGTCGGCCAATTCCCTTTTCACCCGCATGGGGTCTGCATCGGGCTTGTCCATCTTGTTTACGCAGACCAGGATGGGAACCTTGGCTGCCCTGGCATGGTTCACCGCCTCCCTGGTCTGGTCCATGACTCCGTCATCCGCGGCGACAACCAGGACAACAACATCAGTAACCTGGGCGCCGCGGGAACGCATTTCCGTGAAAGCCGCATGGCCCGGAGTATCAAGAAAAACCACATCCCCCTGCGGGGAGCGCACATAATGCGCGCCGATATGCTGGGTGATGCCGCCTGCCTCACCGGCCGCCACGTCTGTTTTTCTGATGGCGTCCAACACCGAGGTCTTGCCATGATCGACATGCCCCATGACCGTGACCACCGGCGGCCTGGGAAGCATCTCCCCGCCGCCCTCCTGTTCTTCCAAATTGAGAATGGTCTGTTCCTCGGTAACCCCCTGCTCGACTTCATAGCCGAAATCGGAGGCTACCAGGGTCGCGGTCTCAACATCAAGAGCCTGATTGATGGTGGCCATGACCCCCATCCCCAGCAATTTGGCAATAAGCTCCCCGACCTTGAGGCCCATCCGGTGGGCAAGATCGCCAACCGTAATGGTTTCATGCACCTTGATCCGCTTCTTGATCGCCTTTGTTTCCGCTACCTGCTGGGAAACGCCCTGACGCTTGCCTTTCTTGCCACCGCTCCGCGAGCTGCGTCCGATACGCAAACCAGCGGGGATTTTTCCGCCAAGCGCATCGTCAACATCCTCGATATCGATATCGGCCTGCCGCTGGCTGCGCAACGGGGCTTTTTTCGTCCGGTCATGCTCGGCGGGCTCAGTGGTGAATTTAACAAACCGCTTGCCCTTTTTCCCCTTGAGCCCTTCGCCCTTCTCACCCGCATCCTTGGCGGCGGGGACCTCGGCAACAACGGGCTTTCCTTTTACAGTTTCAGGCCTTTTCGGCCTGGGCGCGGGCGGACGGGGAGGGGCAGCGGGCGGAATGACAATGGCCGCCCTTTTAATCACCCTGGCAAACCCCTTGCGATGCTTGTCCTGCACGAAGGGCGTCTGCTCTTCCGATTCGTTCTCAACCGCTTCCGCCTGAGAGACTTCTTCCTCCCCGGCTGTCTCGACAGCAACCCCGGCAGAGGCGGCCTCTGTTTCTTCTTCCACTGACCGCGCAGATAACTCCGGCTCTCCCTCGCCTTCCAGTCCTGTTGCCGAAAGCATCGGCCCGGCAACCTCGCCCATCCCGGCTTCTTCGGCGCCTTCCGCGGATATTTCCGCCCTGGTCGGCCCAGCCTCATCGCTCTCTGCCACGGAAACGGCAGGCGGCCTCGGCCTGGAGGGCGCTTCTTCCGCTGGCGGCACCTCAACCGGCACGGTCTTGGTTCTTCTGCGGATAATGGTCGTCCGCCCGGCGCCCTGGATCCTTTTTTCTTCCGTCCGGGTCTGCCCTATCCCGAGCCTTTGGCGGATATCCTGCGCTGTCTCGTCATCCAGAGTGGAACTATGGGATTTAATGGCATAGCCCATCTCAATGAGGGCCGCCACCAAGTCTTTGTTTTCCATTTCCGCTTCTTTAGCTAACTCGTAAACCCTGATTTTTGTCATTGCTCACTCCCGAAGAGGTCTTGCAACCCTTCGTCAAATCCCAGCACCTGTTGGCGAAACGCTCTGGATAATCCTTTTTTGTTTTTAAAAAACTTCTGCAGACAACTGTCATCCTGACAACAGTAAACATGACGCCCATCATGTTTCCCGCGGAAATCTTTCATTACCCGGCCGCTGTTGTCCACGGCAAACCGCCACATCTCCTGCTGCGCTTTTCTCCGGCGGCACCCCAGACATGTCCGGATCGGCGCCCTGCCTTTTTCCCCGAAGACGGCGGTCATGCACAATGACCTATTTCTCTTGATCCCCGGTTGACGCCGGTTCGGAATCGTCTTGCCCTTGGACCGTGTTGGCTTTTTGGGCGGAAGCGATCAAACGGGCAACCCTGTTCTCGTCAAGGGACTCCAGGGCGGCAACCACAATTGCAACCTCCGCCTGGGCCAGATCCTGGGCCGAATTGAAGCCCGCATCATAGAGCGCTTCCGCGGTTTTTTCATCCATCCCCTGCACATCGAGAAGCGACTGGAAGCCTTCCTCATTAAATTTAGCATACTTCTGCTCACTCTTCACATCAATCCGCCATCCCAACAGAGCTGCGGCCAATCGCACATTCTGCCCCTGCCGGCCGATGGCCAGGGAAAGCTGGTCATCAGGCACAACCACCACCAAGGTTTTCTTCTCCTCATCCACCACCACCAGAGAAACCTGGGCTGGGGACAAGGCATTGGAAACATAGCGGGCCGGGTCCGGACTCCAGGGCACAATGTCAATCTTTTCTCCCTGCAGTTCCTGGACCACGTTCTGCACCCTGGACCCCTTCATCCCGACACAGGCGCCCACCGGATCCACATCCGATTCGGACGAACTCACGGCAATCTTGGCGCGGGCGCCGGGCTCACGGCTCACCCCCATGATTTTCACGATCCCCTCGGCAATCTCCGGAACCTCCAAGGCAAACAGCTTGGTCAAAAAATCATCATTGGTCCGGCTCAGGACCAGCTGCGGGTCCCTACTGCTCTGGCGCACGTCAAGAAGAAGAGACCGAATTCGGTCCCCCTGCCGGTATGACTTGCGGGGCATCTGCTCCTTGGTCGGCAGGATGGCATCGGTCCGCCCGAGATTGACAATAATATTGCCCCGTTCGAAGCGCTGGACAATGCCGTTGACAACCTCACCCTTGCGGTCCTTGTACATTTCATAAATGACATTGCATTCAGCGTCCTTCATTTTCTGAATGATCACCTGCTTGGCGGACTGCGCGGCAATGCGACCAAGATCGGAAACGCTGTCCATCTTGCTGCCAAGCTCGTCGCCGAGCTGCACTTCCGGGTCGAGAACCAGGGCATCGGTCAGGGAAATTTCCGTCTGCTCATCCTTAACCGCGTGAACAACATTGCGGAACTGGAAGAGTTCGACCTCGCCGATCTCATCATTATAACGGGCCTCAAGCTCCCGCCGCTGGCCGAATTTCTTCTTGGCCGCGGACATCACCGCTTCCTCAATGGCGTCAATCAGCAGCTGACGATCAATTCCCTTGTCTCTACTTATCTGATCAATAATTCGTTTCAAATCTGACAGCATTGTTCTCTCCTGTCTCTCTTTCGGCGATTAGTAAACGTCCAGCAGCACCGCATCTGCTTTGTCATCGGCCTACTCGCATAGCCGGACTATAGCTCGCAGGCCTCTTTCGCGCATCCGCGGCAGCAGCAACGCGGCGCTGCTAAACGTTTACATTTCAGAGATGAGCCACGTTTTTCCGTTCCTGGCAAACAATTACGGCGATTACGCCCGGGCATCAGCCGCCGAGAGCATCGCTCCCGTATGGTCAACACCGGCTATCCGGTCTTAAAACTCAACAACCAGACGGGCCTTTTTCATCCGGGTAAACGGAATTTTTATTATACCATGATCGGTGCGCAGAGTTACCGACTCATGCGTCACATCTTCAATCAGGCCAAGACACTGGTTCTGCCCGTCAATGGGCTCCCTTACAACCACCTTGGCCTTTTTCCCCTTGCAGCGCAAAAAATCTTTTTCTCTCTTCAAGGGCCGGTCAAGGCCGGGCGAAGAAACCTCAAGACTGTATGACTGCTCAATGGGATCCTCCACCTCAAGGAGATGGGCGACCTCCCGGCTGATCCTGGCACAATCATCAATGCCAATGCCATTTTCATTATCGATGACAAGGCGAAGGACCCAGCCGGGGACCTCACGCCTGAACTGCAGCTCGACCAGCTCACAGCCAAAATCCTCGACCACTGGCGCGACAAGCTGCGTCAAACGGTGCACCAGGGGTGATTCTATCGCATCCTCTTCCATCGCACAGTATACCAATAAAAAAAGCGGGCCAGGGCCCACTTTCTAAAAATTCGCCAACCGGATCGGAATGACCGGTTCTTTCAATACCAAACAATGCCGCCTAACCAGAACAGCACCCTTGCCCCCCCAAGAAAACGTTGCGTTTTCTTTCCAGCAGGGGCCAGAATGCCCGGAACTTAGCCGTTGCAACACAATAGCCATACCAATTAAATGGCACGAACGGCATAAGGAGCCGTAACGCAATGGCCAAAAACAGCAGTGTTAACAGCAATGGTTATTCTGTAACGGCTCCTAAACTGGAGCGGGAAACGGGATTCGAACCCGCGACCTTCAGCTTGGGAAGCTGACACTCTACCACTGAGTTATTCCCGCAGGCCCGAATAATTCTGTAGATTATACAATTATTTTACCACTTGTCAAGAGTCTCCCCAGCACGCCTGGCGGAAACTCCACGGATGACAGGCCACAGGCCTGGGTTTAGGAGCCGTTACGAAATAACCTCTGCTTGCTTGACCATTGCGTTACGGCTCCTTTACGCCGTTAACAGCAGCGTAAGCGGCGCTGCTGCCGTTTTGGCCATCCAGAAGACGACATTATTTTGTTACAGCAGCAATAGCGGCGACGGCTTAGAGGATGGCGCGAACAGCGTCCGTGGCCAGTTGCAGAATCTGGTCGGGGACAAGCCCCATGGCGATGATGATCACGACCAGGGCAATGCTTACTGCCTTGGCGACCCCACCGACAACCACGGCGGGACGATCTTCCGGGCTGGCTGAATAGGTTACCCGAACCACGGACAGATAGTAATAGATGGAGATGGCGGTATTGATGGCCGCCAGAATGACCAAGGGAAGATGCCCGGCCTTGTAGGCCCCGGTCAGCAGCATGAATTTACCCATAAAACCGACAAACGGAGGGATGCCGGCCATGGCAAACATGCTGACCGCCAGAGTCAAGGCGAGCAATGGCGAGCGTTTGTGCAGCCCGCTCAAATCATCGACCGCAAGGTTCTCGCCGTGTTCGGACACCTTGCAGATGACCAGAAAACCGGCAAGGTTCATCACCAGATACCCGAAGATATAATAGAGCGAGGCGGCGTAGCCAACCTCCTGCATGGTGACGAGGCCAAGCAGGACATAACCGGCATGGGCTATGCCGGAGAAACCAAGCATCCTTTTCATGTCGGTCTGAACCAGGGCGACAAGATTGCCATAAAACATCGAACAGACCGAAAGAACGATGAGCAGCGTGACAATGGCCTGGCCCTCCGGGGTGGCCAGGGCTGTGAGACGGATGAGCATGGCCACGGCCGCGACCTTGGGAACCGAGGCGATAAACGCGGTTGTTTCGTTGGAGGCCCCCTGATAGACATCCGGAACCCAGGAATGGAAGGGGAATACCGCCAGCTTGAAAAAGAAACCGCCCAGAACCATGGCGATGGCGACAAGGGCCGCGGGGCTGCCCATCATCTGGTGGAGTCTTGGCAGAAGCTCGACAAGATAGGTGGTGCCGGTGAGGCCGAACAGGTAACTCATGCCAAACAGCATAACGCCGGTGGCGACCACCCCGAACAGGATGTACTTGATCGCCGACTCCATCTGCATCCGCAGGCCCGTCCGGTCATCACGCATGGGCACCAGGAGATAGAGGGAGTAGGAAGAGAGCTCAAGGGCAATGAACATGGTGAGCAACTCGACGCTGCTGACCAGCATGATGAGGCCCAGGGTACTCAAGGTCAGGAACAGGTAATACTCGGGGCGGACCTCATCATCGATCCCCTTCAGCTCCGTACTGAACAGGAGAACAACCGCAAACCCCATGGCAATGACGAGTTTGACCAGCTGCGAGAAGAGATCAATCCTGTACGCCTCGTAAAACAGACTGCCCTCCTGGCGCAGACAGACCAGACAGACCAGCACGTTGATCAGCGCCAGACCCAGGGTCACGGCGCGGGCCTTTTTGCCGCCAACCTTGCCGGTACTGACCAGGAAAAGGACCAGACTCCCCAAGAGAAGAAATAATTCCGGAGCAAACAGCATGAGCTTCATTGTGTATCCTTTGCGTGTAAGCGGCCACAGGGCACCGCACCTGCTTTGTCATCGGCCTGCCCGCATACTTGGTGTATAGCGAACAGGCCTCTTTCGCGCATCTGCGGCACCCTGTGGCCGCTTATTTCGGGGTTATGCACCATTTGGGGACGCACCCTGTGAGCAGTTACTTTTGCGTAAGTTCCTTAAAAAACCTTCAGAAAGTTCCGTTACGGAATCATCAGCTTTGCAACAGAAACAGCGGCTCCACCCGAGGCGTTACCCACCTGCTCGATGAGGTGGGTAACGCTCACATGCATCACCCTCAGGAACGGCGCCGGAGACAAGCCGATCCAGAAAACAAAAAAGAGCAAGGGCGCCAGGGTCGCCATTTCCCGGAGATTCAGGTCAATCAGGCCGGAATGATCCGGATTCACAGGCCTGCCCCACACCACCCTCTGGAGCATGCGGAACATGTAAGCCGCCGCCAGAACCGCTCCCGGAATAGCGAAGGCCGCCACGATCTTGTTGTTGGCAAATCCGCCGACCAGGATCAAGAATTCCCCCACAAAGCTGTTGGTTCCTGGGAAGGCCAGGGAGGAAAGCGAGAAGAACGCCAGAAAGCTGACATACACCGGCATGAATCTGCCGAGTCCTGCCGCGGAGTCCAGTTCCCGGCTATGGGTGCGCTCATAGATCATGCCCACGCAGAAGAAGAGCGCGCCGGTGGTGATACCGTGATTGATCATCTGCAGGAGCGCCCCCTCTAAACCCTGCTGGTTCAGGACAAAAATACCAAGGGTGACAAAACCCATATGCCCGACGCTGGAGTAGGCAATCAGTTTTTTCATGTCCTGCTGGGCCAGGGCAGTGAAGCCCCCGTAGAGAA
>JAJZSH010000006.1:19400-28487 GCA_021822005.1 Deltaproteobacteria bacterium
AGAGAATGCCGACCACCGAGAGCCAGAGGATATAGGGAACGAAGATCATGGTGGCTTCCGGGGTTATGGGCAGGCAAAAGCGCAAAAAGCCATAGGTCCCCATTTTCAGCAGAATCGAGGCCAGGATGACGCTGCCGGCGGTGGGCGCCTCGACATGGGCGGCGGGCAGCCAGGTATGGAAGGGAAACATCGGCACCTTGATGGCAAAGGCCAGAAAAAAGGCCAGGAAAACCACAACCTGGAAGGTGGTGGAATAATCCTGCCCCATCAAGGCGGGAATGCTGAAGGTTCCCTGGTCCAGATAGAGGCCGATGATGGCAACCAGCAGCAGGACCGAGCCCGCCAGGGTGTAGAGGAAAAACTTGGTCGAGGCATACACCTTCCGGGGACCGCCCCAGACCGCGATCAACAGGTACATGGGAATGAGCATCGCTTCCCACAACAGGTAAAACAGGATGAAATCAAGGGCCATGAACACGCCGAGCATGGAGGTTTCCATGAGCAGCAGGCAGATCATGAACTCCTTGACCCGTTTGTCGATGTACCGCCAGGAACCGAGGACGCACAGGGGCATGATCAGGGTCGTCATCAGAACCAGCAGCAGGGAAATCCCGTCGATCCCCAGGGTATAGTTGATATTCAGGGCGGAGATCCAGGAGGCGTGTTCGCCGAACTGATATTTCGCCGTGGTCGCATCAAAATTCCAGTAGAGGGGCAGGGAGACCAACGCCGTGACCACGGTCACCAGCATCGTCCAGTTTTTGGCCGCAGTATCCCCGGGAATACATAACAAAATCAGGGCGCCGGCCAAGGGCAGAAAGATCAGGGCGCTCAGAATGGGAAACCCCATATCATTCATTATCAAAAAGTCCATTCCCACCATCCTCAGTAATAAAAATTAGGAGCCGTTTCGAAATAACCTATTACCTTGTAACACTTAAATCGACACTCAAATTAGTCCCTCCCCCCTTGCGGGGGAGGGTTAGGGGGGGGGAGTCGTCATGTAGACGCTCAATTGTTGCTTCACCCACCCCCTAACCCCCTCCCGTCAAGGGAGGGGGATGCGAAATGAAAAACGTTACATGGTACTATACTTTTTGGCCCCTTTCTTTACGGCTCCTTATGCCGATTGGGGCCATCCAGATGACGACATTATCTGTTACAGCAGCAATAGCGGCGACGGCTCAGGCAAATACGTATAAAACGAGCGCAACAGCAACAAAGGATACCGCATAAAAAATGTTGTACTGCAGTTGGCCGCTCTGCGCCCGCCGCACCAGGCCGCCGATGCCGCGCACCGTTTTCGCCAGGCCGTCAACCACGCCGTCAATGGCATGCCAGTCAAACCAGGACCAGAATCGGGCCGTGGTCATCAGCGGAATCAGGCCGACATAGCGGTACCCTTCACTGACACAGCTGTCCGCCCACTGGATGGGCTTTCTGGCGAGCCAGAAAAAGCCGCGGCCGCCCATGCGATAGAACCAGTCCAGATCGATGCTGATCGTTGGCTCCGGTGCCAGCTTCTTGATGAGCAGGAAGAAGCCCAGCGCGGTGAACAGGAGGATCTGTAAGGTCTCGGAGAGATGGTAGGTGGTGTATGGGTGGTAGCCCGCGGCAACCTGCGGATACGGCAGCATGTTGTAGAGGTACGGGGTGTAGCTGCCGATCAGGATGCAGAGGAAGGCGGCAATGGCCATGCCAAGCTGCATGTTCCATGGCGGATCAGCGGCCTTGTCCCAGGTTTCCCGGCTGCAGTTGTTTTTGCCGAACCAGATAAAATAGGGCACCTTGAGTCCGGTGTGGAGAAAGGTTCCGGCCGAGGCCAGGGTCAGAAGAAAGGCGGCCCAGTAGTTGTGGACCTCGAAGCCCGCAGCCACGATCATCGCCTTGCTGACAAAGCCGGAAAAAAGCGGGAAGGCGGAAATGGAAAGCCCCCCGATCATGGTGAAGACAAAAGCCATGGGCATTTTTTTATACAGGCCACCCAACTCGCTGAACTTGCTTTTGCCGGTCATGTGCAGCACCGAACCGCAGCCCATGAACAACAGCCCTTTATAGAGGATATGGGCAAAGGCATGGGCGCAGGTACCGTTGATGGCAAGCTCGGTGCCGATGCCCACCCCGGCCACCATGTAGCCGACCTGGCTGATGATGTGGTAGGCCAGCAGCCTCCGGGCATCGTTTTCAAGCACTGCGTAGACCACGCCGTAGAGGGCCATGCACACCCCCAGCGGCACCAGAATCTCCATCCCGGCAAAGGCCCGGGCCAGGGCATAAACCGCGGTTTTCGTGGTAAAGGCGCACATGAACACCGCGCCGCTCACGGTCGCTTCCCCGTAGGCGTCCGGCAACCAGGCATGGAAGGGCGGCACCGCGGCGTTCAGGAGAAAGCCGATCATGATCAGGTAGGTGGACAGGCTCGGGCTGCCTACGCCGATGGGGCCGAAGGACAGATCACCGCCGGTGGCCTGGTAGCGGAGAATAAGCCCGGCCAGCAGGGCAAGGCCGCCGGCGGTATGCACCAGCAGGTAGCGGTAACCGACCGCCAGGGATTCGGGCCGCCTGCGGAACCAGACCAGAAAGACCGAGGCAAAGGCCATCAGCTCCCAGAACAAAAAAAGCACCAGATAATCGCCGCAGAAGATGACCCCCAGCGAACCGGCCACATAGAGCCAGGCGGCGACATGCTGAAAATCCTCCTCCACATGCAGCCCGTAGATGGTGCCGATGATGCACATCAGGGTCATGATGTAGGCAAAGACCATGCTTAAGCCATCCACCCGGCCAAAGGTGAGGTACCAGTCGAGAAAGCGAACCACCCCGAAGGTGCCGTGCTGCCCCTGCATGGACAGCACCGCGAGAAAGGCCAGGGTCGGGACCATGACCAGATAGGGCCGCTTCAGCCATTTCGGCAGAAACGGCAGAATAAACGCGCCGACAATGAGGATCAGGGCCGGGTGCAGCCAGAAATCAGTTATCATAGTAATCCTCACGGGTCATGATGCCCAGGTGGCCATACCACTTGGAAACAATGATGATCACCACACAGGCGACAAAGCCGAAGACCGCCCAGAAACCCGGGATGCGCTCAACCGCGGTGTGGGCATGTTCCTTGGAGACAAAGAAAACGTCCCAGGCCACCAGAAGCGCCAGCCCGACATAGGACAGGCGAATGACCAGCGGCAACCGGTCACGCAGAAAATCAATCAGTTTCACTATCATCCCGTCACCGCCTTGACAAAGTTCATCATAAAATCAGGATAGATGCCGATGACCACCGAGATGATCGCGGCAATCATGATGGGCACCACCATGGTCAGGGGCGCCTCCTTGATCCCTGCATAGACTTCGCCCTCCGGGCGTTTGCCGAAAAAGGCCCGATAGGTCACCGGGGCGAAGTAGGCCACGTTCAGCAGGGTGCTGGCCAGCAGCACCAGCAAGATCCCGATATAATGGGACTCCATTTCCATGGTTCCGACCAGGAGCTTCCATTTGGTGACAAAGCCGGCAACCGGCGGCGCCCCGATCATGCTGAGAGAGGCGATAGCGAAGGCGGCAAAGGTGAAGGGCATGCTCCGGCCCAAGCCGCTCATCTCGGAGATGGTTTTTTTATGGGTCGCCACATAGATGGCCCCGGCACAGAAGAAGAGAGTGATCTTGGCGAAGGCATGGTTGGCGATATGCACCAGCCCGCCCTGAATGCCGCTGGGGGTAAGGAGGGCCACGCCGAGGATGATGTAGGAGAGCTGGCTCACCGTTGAATAGGCGAGCCGCGCCTTGAGGTTGTCCTTGGTCAGGGCGATGATCGAGGCCACCAGGATGGTGAAGGAGACAAAATAAGCGGTGGGAATGCCCAGATTCAGGCCCTGCATCAGGTCGGTGCCGAAGACATAGAGCATGACCCTGGTTGTGCAGAAGACCCCGACCTTGACCACGGCCACGGCGTGGAGCAGGGCGGAGACCGGGGTCGGAGCCACCATGGCGCCGGGGAGCCAGTTGTGGAAGGGCATGATGCCGTTCTTGGCGAAACCCAGAAGGCAGAAGATGTAGAGCATGGTCACCAGGGCGCCATGGGCATCAACGGTTCCCCCGGAAAAAATACCGGTGCGGATATTGTCGGCAAAATCAAGGGTGCCGGTGAGCACATAGATGAGAATCATGGCCGGCAGCACCAGGCCCTTGGCCGTGGTGGTCAGATAGACGATATACTTCTTGGCCCCCTCGTAGCCCTCTTCATCCTGGTGATGGGCAACCAGCGGGTAGGTGCAGACGCTGACAATCTCATAGAAGAGGTACAGGGTGAAAAGATTGTCGGAAAAGGCCACGCCGATGGCGCCAAACAGGGACAGGGCGAAACAGGCATTGAACCGGGTCTGCGCATGCTCGTGCAACCCCCGCATATAGCCTGCGGAATAAAACACCGCCAGCATCCAGAGGAAGGAGGCGACCACGGCGAAGATCATGGAAAAGGCGTCAACCCTCAGGGTGATCGACACACCCGGCAGGATCCTGAACAGCTGGTAGACAATGGTTTTGCCCTCGCCCAGGGGCGCCGGGGCAACGGTGGTGATCATCGAGGCGATGATGCCGAACATCGTCACCGCCGCGACAAAGGACCACGACTCCCTGACATTGGGCTTGCGACCGGACATCATCACAAGAACGGCCCCGGCCAGGGCCGTCAGTATGGCGAGCAGCGGTTTTACGGAAACAATTGTATCCATGACCCTTATTCCTTTCCTCTCTTCTCTAACCTTGATGGACTCGTAACAACTCTCGGGATGGCTAAACAAAAATTTCGATATACAAGGAGTAGTGTATTTTTGAGAGTGAGGCCATACATACGGTATGCCGAACGAACAAAAATGCGCTACAACGCCGTAGATCGGAGTTTTTGCGACGCCATCAACCTTGCAGATCCATGACATCTTCGGTGTCGATGGATTTGTAGTTCCGATAGACGGCGATGATTATGCTCAGGGCAATGGCCGCCTCGGCAGCGGCAATGGCCATGATGAACAGGGTAAAGACCTGGCCCACCGTGGGATCGGGCGCCAGAAACCGGTTAAAGGCCATGAAATTGAGGGATGCCCCGCTCAGGATCAGCTCCGCGGAGATCAACATCCCGATAAAGGTCTGGCGCTGCACCAAGCCGTAGATGCCGATGCCAAAGAGCAGGGCGCCGATCACCAGATAGGTCTGCAAATTGCTGCTGAGCACAAGAATGTTCATTATTTATCCCTCCCGGCCCGGGCCAGGACCAACGAGCCGACCACCGCCACCAGCAAGACCACGGAAATCAGCTCAAAGCTCATACTGTAGGTGGTGAGTAAAGATTGGCCAAGATTGTCAACCGTGCCGCGATTCACCAGGCAGGGGGCCGGACGCCATTCTGTTTTCAAGGCCAACCCCGCCAGAGCCCAGACCAGAAGGCCGCTGGTCAGAAAGGCCAGGGGGCCGACCAGCACGTTGCGACGGGTGATCTGCTTGAGCTCGGAAGACTCGGCCAGCATCACGGCAAAGATGATGGTGACGCAGACGGCGCCCACATAAATAAGGATCTGCATCAGGGCGACAAAGGGGCTGTTGAGATAGTAGTAGAGCCCGGCCACCCCGAGAAAACAGAGGGCCAGCCCGGCCACGCTGCGGATCAGGCTGCGGGCGGAGGTGGCAATCAGGGCCCCGGCCAGCGTCAGCCCGATAAACCCCAGAAACAAGAGGCCGGACAGGCCTTCAACCGTGAACAAGGAGATCATCAGTTCTTTGCCTCCAAACGTTTTTTGAGATCAAAGATGTATGCTTCCTTTCTGACGCCCGCGAGGTTGTAATCCTTGGAAAAGGTGATTGCCGCGGTCGGACAGCTTTCGACACAGAGCCCGCACAGGCTGCATTTGGTAAAATCCAGGGTGTACTCGGTCAGCACCTTCCCTTTCACTCCTTCACGCTTTTCGCCATTCACCGTGATGCAGTTCGAGGGACAGGCTTTCTGGCACATGCCGCAGACAATGCACTTTGTCTCGCCGGTTTCCTCGTCCTTGACCAGCTCGATATGCCCCCGGAAGCGTGGGGTCATGGCTAAGGTCTGGTGCGGATACTGCACCGTCACCACCGGCTGAAAAAAATACCGGATGGTAATCCCCAGGCCGACAAACAGGCTCCAGGTCCCGCTGATAATCTCTCTCAGATAGTCGATCATGGTTAAAACACCTTCAACATGGCACTGGTAAGAATCAGGTTAAAAAATGAGATCGGGATCAAAATCTTCCAGGAAAGATTGAGCAGCCCGTAAAAGGTTGTTCTGGGATAGGTCCAACGGATCCAGATGACGGTAAAGATCAGGAAATACATCTTGAGCAGGAACCAGTGCACCCCCGGAAAAAGCCCCAGGGGGCAATCCCAGCCGCCCAGGAAAAGAATGGTCGCCACGCTGGCGCCGATGACGATATTGGCATACTCGCCCATGAAAAAGACGCCGAAGCCCATGCCGGAGTATTCGGTAAAGGCGCCGGCGACCAGTTCGCTCTCTGCCTCGGCCATGTCAAAGGGCGCCCGGTTGGTCTCCGCCAGCATGCAGACAAAGAAGATCAGGAAGGCCACCGGCATCAGGGGGCTGGCCGACAGGTTGAGGATATTCCAGTGCCAGAAGCCGCCCATCTGCAAGCCGACGATCTTGCTGAGGTTCATGGTGCCGGTGATCATGACCAGGGTCACCACCGTGACCAGCATGGGAATCTCGTAGGCCACGTTCTGGGAAACCACACGGGCCGCGGAGATAACCGCGTATTTATTGCGCGAGCCCCAGGCGCCCAGGAGAAGCCCGAGAACGTTCACCGAGGCAAAGGCAAAGATGGCGAGCAGGCCGAGATCAAGATTCCTCGCCACCAGCGTTTCGCTGAAGGGGATGGTGACAAAGCTCATGATCGCTGGGACCATGACCAGGATCGGGGCAATCTTGAACAGAACGGGATCAACCCCGGCCGGAACAATGAGCTGCTTGGTCATCAGCTTGATGCCGTCAACCAGAGGCTGGAGCAGGCCAAAGGGGCCGACCTCCTTGGGGCCGATCCTCCGCTGGATGTGCGCGGCCTCTTTCCGTTCCAGCCAGACCAGATAGGCGGCGTTCAGGGCCGCAAAGGCGATCACTCCGATCAGGAATGCCAGCAGCCTTATTATTTCAGGGTCCACACGCATAACGAAGCTCCTTACCTGTCTATCTCGGGAATGACCAAATCCAGGCTTCCCATCAGGGCAAGGGCGTCAGGCAGCAACATGCCCTGGCAGGCCTCGCCGAAGAGGCTCAAATTGGAAAAGGTTGGGGAACGGAGTTTCAGGCGGTACGGGGTGTTGCTCCCGTCGCTGACCACCCGCACGCCAAACGAACCGCGCGCCGTTTCCACGGCATGATAATAATCGCCCTTGGCCGGCTTGATGATCTTGGGAACCTTCTCCGCCATGACCGGGCCTTCGGGCAGTTTATCCAGCGCCTGTTCAACAATGCGCAGACTCTGCTCTATCTCGTCCATCCGCACCATATAGCGGGCCATGGAATCGCACTGGTCGTAAACCGGGACCTCAAAGTCAATTTCCGGGTAGATGGAATACGGCTCATGCTTGCGCACATCAAAGTTGATGCCGGAGCCCCGGCAAACCGGACCGGTTGCCCCGTATTTCCGGCACATCTCGGCGGAAATCGGTCCGACTTCCTGGAGTCGTTTCATCAGGATGATATTCTTGGTGACCAGATTATGGTACATGGGCATCCGCTCGCGCAACCGCTTGATAAACGCCCTCGACCCCGCGACAAAATTATCATCGATGTCGTTGCACACCCCGCCGAAGCGGAAATAACAATAGGTGAGGCGGGAACCGGTCACCGATTCCAACAGGTCAAGGATATGCTCTCTGTCGTCAAAGGCGTAGAGCAGCGGAGAAAATCCGCCAAGATCCAGGATAAAGGCGCCAAACCAGAGGAGATGGCTGGAAACCCTGTTCAGTTCGGCGGTGATCACCCGCAGGTATTCAGCCCGCTCCGGCACCCCAATGCCTGCGGCCCGTTCCACCACCGAGACATAGCCATGGTTGTAGGCCAGGGCATGGAGATAATCCATCCGGCCGGTGTTGGGCAAAAACTGAGCCCAGGTCCGGTTCTCCCCCATCTTTTCGTGCATGCGGTGGATGTAGCCCAGAACCGGCTCCGCTTCCACGATGTACTCTCCGTCCATGACCAGCTTGACACGCAGAACTCCATGCGTGGCAGGATGCTGCGGGCCAAGATTTAAGACAAATGTTTCATTGGCTTGACTTTTGGCAAAGGCGCTCATGGGCGGAAATCCTTCAGCAAAGGATGATAATCAGCATCTTCCGGCAACAGCAACGGCTCGAGATAGGGGTGGCCGACAAAGGTGATTCCGAAAAAATCATGGGTTTCCCGCTCATGCCAGTTGGCTCCGGGATAGACCTGCGAAATGGTGGGGACCTCCGGCTGGTTGCGGGGGACCCTGGCTCTGATCACAACCCGGCACAGCGACTCGTAATGATTGAAGTCGTATACCACCTCCAGGTCATCGACAGCGGGCTCAGCCTGCGCTGCTTCCACCGGCACCGGCGCGGCAACAACCGGCGCCTCTTCCCCTGCCGCGGCAGCGGCCTCGGCTTGGGCCTTGGCCTCGGCTGCGGCTTTTGCCTCCGCTTCCTTCCGCAGGGCGGCCTTTTCTCCCAGCCAGTCCACGCCGGTGATGGCCTCGATAAAAAAACCTTCCGCATCGAGCACCGAGACTGCGGCGACGATCTGCTCGGGAGCAACCTTGAGGTCCAGGGCAAAGCCCTTCCGGGCGACCTCCGTTTCCACCATTGCCTCAGCCGGGACAGCGGCCAATTTCTGTTTGATCGCGGCACGTTTCATGCTCAACCCACCTCCACTCTTGGCCATCTGCGGGAACCCGTCACCTTTTCTTCAAGCTCCAGAATCCCCTCGATCAAGGCCTCCGGTCGCGGCGGACAGCCGGGGATGAAGACATCCACCGGAAAGAGTTTCTCCGTGCCCTCGACAATGCCGTACTGGCCGTCAAAAACAAAGGGCCCGCCGGA
>JAJZSH010000213.1 GCA_021822005.1 Deltaproteobacteria bacterium
TGTTTATGCTTGCATCCGTCATAACCACCGGGCCGTCCACCATGTAGATATGGCAGTAGTCGGGCTTGGAGAGATATTGCAGGTACGGCAGGACATTTTTAGGGATAAAGGCCCAGCTTTCGGTGCCGATGCCGCCGCTACCGGCAGCCCCTTCAAGCTTTCCAACTTCATTCCACAGTTTTCCTGTCCACTTCTGCAGCACCTTGCCAAGCCTGAAGGAGTGGAACATGCCATCATTGGCGCCCACAAAGACGCGTTGCCTGTCCTTGTAATCAAGGCTGGTGATAAAGTTTTTGTATGTCTGGTCACCGTAGCCGAATGGCGAAGCGATATTAAAATTGTTCGAAGGGCTCGGCCCCATAATGCGAGGGGTTGAGGAAATGATATCCCCCAGCTTCCAGATGTGCGTTTCTTCCGCACATGTGCCGCCGTCTCCGGTGCAATCCGCATCGGTACTACAGGCCATTCTGCTTATGGTGCATACCTTTAATTTCGCGATCCTGTTTCTGGGGGTCACACAAGTATCGCTCCCCCCGCAATCAGTATCCGTGGAGCATGGTATTCTGCTAGCCAGGCAGAGCTTGTCACGGCAGCCGCCAGTGCCGCAGTCACATCCCACCCCGTTTGCGTCCACGCAATCGTCTCCTCGGGCATAACTGATGGTAGCCTTGGCGGCGGCGGTACTCGCGGTTTGCCCCAAGTAATCATCGAGCGTGGCGACGTTTGCGTCTGTCGTATCGAATGACATCAGGCTTGCGCCATCTATCGAGGTTTTGATGGTTCTGGAGGATGGCATTGTCCACCAGAGGTTGACCCCTGCCCGCCAGATCGCCTTGGCGTCCTCAATGGGGATCTCTCCCTTGGATTCATCGGCAGTGCCGTTGCCGTCAGTGTCTTTGTACCGTGCGGCCAATGTTTTCTGTTGCGCTGAATTGAAATAGAAGTTCGTGATGTAATCGCTTGTAAGGCTGAGCAGGGTAAAGTCGCTGTTATCCCTGACAGTGTCCTCCCGGATTTGGGAAGAGGCGAAGAACGGGTCCAGATAATACCAGTAATTCATCAGGTCGCTTATCCAGGTGATATCGGCGGAGTTGGCAAAGGACCGGCTGGGATAGAAAAGGGACTGGACCAGAGTGGCTCCGCTTCCTTCGCTGGAACTCAACACCGAGACCGCCGTGCTTGAGGCCGCCCTTTTTAGCATGTCATAAATTGCCTGTTTGAGATTTTGCTCCAAGGCATAGCCGTCATTTCCCTCGTAATAGGTAAGGGGAAGATCCAGGCCATCGGCGGTGACGGTTCCGCTATTATTGCTATCCTTGTAGCACTCCGCCGGAATGGTTGTGCAATCCGGCTTGTTGTTGCCGTTGGTATCCACAAATCCGCCATAGATGGCGGCATCCTTGAGCAGCGTCGAGCCGGTGCCAAACATATAAACAGGATAGAGAAAGACATTCTGTGTTCCAGGCAGGCTTTGCCGCCACGAGGTGGGTATGTCGGTTTCTGCCCCTGGCCGCATGTCGTTGGTTCTGGCCCAGTAGGCCACGTCGATCATATAATCCGTGCCGGAGCTTGAATATGTCTGGCCAATGGGCGTACCAGCGAATCTGGGATTGGGGTTGTTCGGCGCCCCCCCATACCCGGAGCAGGCCTTGAGGTTTGTCGAAGTACATGGGGCATAGGGTGCTGTGGTTGCGGTGCCAGGCATGCTTTGATCCTGGGTGGATTCGCCATCCGTCAGGAAGAGGATGAACGACTTGGCGCAAGGCACATACTGGTCTGTCAGGGCGGCATCCACATCGGTAAACTTGTAGGCGTAGGGGTCGCGGAATATATTAGTGGCGCCTATGGAGCCAGAACCCGGGCTGTAATCAGCCGGGCTATTGCTGTAATACGGGTCATCCTGCCTGAAGTAGCGCACCATTTCGTGCAGGGCTTCGCCCAGAGGCGTCCATCCCTCTGGGGTCATGTTTTCGATGGAGGTGATCATATTGGTCGGTGATTTGTAGCCGACATAGGTGTTAATAATGCCGCCATTAGAGGCATTATAATAGGCGAGCCCGAACCGGACCTCGCTGTCGAGGCTATCGATAATGCCTTCCGCCTTGACCCCCCCCTGATCTACGATGATGTTGTATGTTCCCCCGGTGGGTTGGGGGATGCCAACTTCAAGATAGACCTGGGTTACACGGACAAATTTGTTTGCATAAGTTTCTTTTGCTTTGACGCCAAAGCCATTAAGATTTCCCGTGGCAGCGATCTTTTTGATTTGGGCCCAGGTCCATGCTCCCCCGGCGGGGTTGTTTGCCAATGTCCAGCTATAGGTGTCATAGAAATCTTTAAGAGCCATGGCTGGAGACTCCCAATCCACGCCATCTATCCTGAGGACATTATGAATTTCCCTGGTGCCGCCGGAGGCGGTCTTTTTGGCCCGAACCTTTACCGTGACCGATATGGAGCCGGCTGGCTCCGCACCTGCATAGGTGAAGCCCAGGATTACGGGATTGGTGGTGTTATTGTTCTGGATATAGGTTGTATCCTCATCGGCCGCAGCCTCGGCAACCTTGTCCCATGCCGTGACCGCGCCAGCGGATGGATTTTCGCTCCAGCCCGCAGGGGTGACGGTAATGTCCGAGGTGGGGCTCACGGTACTGATCGAGGCTGCATCGAGTGGGGTGATCTTAAAGGTCCCGTCGTCATTTTGGAAACGATAATTTCCCACGAATGGGAAAATTTGGTTGGTGGTGAGGAAATCCTTGTCAAAAGTAGTATTGGTGCTGCAATCGGTTTGGGCGTCCAGCTTTACTGTATTGCCTGGCGAGGGAGAACGCGGGTTTCCTTTGCCGCCTACAAGAAGTTTTTTGGCGACCTCTATCCGGCGCATGGTGGCCCAGTTGAGAAAACTGCCTGTGGCGATGGGGTTGGCGTTAGTGCCGGTGTTCATGGCGGCGGTGGTGATTTCCCATCGGCTCCCGTTATATCTGTAATTCTGGGCGCCATCAAAATAGCCATAGTACAGGCCATTGGTGAACTGCGCCGGGTCATAGGACCCGGGATACGCCTGACCGCACATGCTCCCCGAGCTGTCCAGGACAATGAGAATGTTCGGTGAGATGGACTGGGCCAAAAAAGGCGGGGAAACGCAGTAATCAGTCATGGCTCCGAGAACCGGGGCTGCGGGCAAGGCCAGCAGCAGGTAGAGCAGGGGCAGTAATGTTATTTTGGCAATGGCTGTATTTTTTTTCATCGCGGACCCCTTGTGTTCCCTGCTGGCCGTTTGGTCTCTTTGATGTACATGATGACCGGGGCCATGGTTTTGGGAGCTTTTTGCATATAGCTGTACTCAAAGGCGACATTGCCTGGAATGGTAAGTTTGTTCAGGGAAATTGGTCTGCCTGCCGCATTCTCGACAAGCACCGCTGGGTCAACCGCATATCCTTTTGCGTTTATCGTGACGGCGCTTTTGCCTTCCACGGCGGTTAACACCCCGCTTTCTTGATATCTCTTCGGTTCACCGCCTGCCGCCAGGCAAAGGGCGGTTGACGAGAAAATGAGTATGGCTGTCGACAAGAACAGCAAAACGTGTCGGCCATTGCTTGGCAAACGATGCGAAGTGTTGTTGTTTTTCATGTTCGCCTCGACTGGTGTGTAAAATTTTTTTATAATGCAGCAACAGAACCGTACACGGAAAATCCATTCCGAAATTCTTTTGCTGCCGTTTCGTCACCGTGATGGCACCACAGCTACTGCAGCAGTCTCGGGCCATTTCACTGATTGCGTGAAGCAGGATATTGGTTTGCAGCCCCGGAAAGTATATTTGCATATTCCATGCCGCGAGTAACCGATGCATTTCCGTGCATGGGGCCCTGCAATTTTCCAACCGGACAACACTTGAAAATGATAGTATAGTAACCTTGCTATGCCAATGAAATTATTGACACATCTCCAACAGTAGTTGGCGCGGCCAAGAAACCACGGCCAAGGGAAATCCATCACCATGCAACTTCTCAGCGATGAAAAATATATTCTCGATCTGTTGGCGCGCAACCGGCTGATTACTCCGGCGCAGCGGAAATTCATCTCCGAACACAAGGCGCAGCAGCGGCAAATTCTACTCCGGCAACACGCCGACCACCACAAAAACAAGGCAGGACGCACAAACGATGCCGTCTTGACTCTGGTGGACATCATCGTCTCCATGAATCTGGAGCTCAGTGACAAAAAAGGGCAACTGCTTACGGAAGAATTGATCTTCCGAGCCATTGCCGAGGATCGTGGTCTGCCTTTTGTCAAGCTTGATCCGCTGAACCTCGATCTCAAGGTGGTCACCAAGACCATCCCCCGCACCTTTGCCTTCCGCCACCTGTTGCTGCCCTTTGCCTTTGCCAACGGCATCTTGGAGGTGGCGGTCTGCGACCCGGACAACCGCGTCGTGCTGGCCGAGATCGAGCGGGCCAATCAGCTTACCGTAAAGCCCTATCTCACCACCAAGGGCGATATCCGCAAGCTGCTGGCCGAGTTTTATGGTTTCCAATCCTCCATCACCGCGGCGGAAAGCCATTTGGCCCGGCCCCTGGTGGATCTGGGCAATCTCGAGCAGTATGTGCGCATCTCCTCCACCGAGGAGGCGGCCTCCTCGGACCAGCATGTGACCTCGGCGGTGGATCATATGTTCAACTATGCCTTTGAGCAGCGGGCCAGCGATATCCACATCGAGCCCAAACGGGAGCAGGCCCTGGTCCGCCTGCGGATCGACGGGGTGCTGCACACCATCTACAAGCTGCCCAAGGTGGTCCATGCCGCGGTGGTCTCCCGGATCAAATCCCTCGCCCGCCTTGATATTGCCGAGAAGCGGCGGCCCCAGGACGGCAGGATCAAGGTGGATCGCGGCGGCCAGGAGGCGGAAATCCGGGTCTCCACCGTGCCGGTGGCCTTTGGCGAAAAGGCGGTGCTGCGAATCCTGGACCCGGAGATTCTTTTTCAGGATGTGGGCAAGATCGGGTTTTCCGAGCGTGATCTTGAGGTGTACCAGGGGTTTATGACCGCACCGCATGGTATTTTCCTCGTCACCGGGCCAACGGGCAGCGGCAAGTCCACCACCCTCTATTCGACCCTCAAGCAGATCGCCACCCCGGAGAAGAATGTGGTCACGGTGGAAGATCCGGTGGAGATGGTGCACGAGGAATTCAACCAGATCCCGGTGCAGCCGCAGCTGGATGTGACCTTTTCCACCATCCTGCGCAATATCCTGCGCCAGGACCCGGACATCATCATGATCGGCGAAATCCGCGATCTGGACACGGCGGTGAATGCCGTTCAGGCGGCGCTCACCGGGCATCTTGTTTTTTCAACCCTGCATACCAATGATGCCGTTGCCTCCATCAGCCGGTTGCTGGATCTGGGGGTGCAGCCCTTCATGGTCGGCTCCACCCTGTTGGGGGCCATGGCCCAGCGGTTGGTGCGGCGGATTTGCCCCCATTGCAGCGAGACCTTCCGCATGTCGGCCGACGAGCTGCGCGGCTTCGGTCTGCCTGTAACCGAAGACGGTGAGTTCGAGCTGCGGCGGGGCAAGGGGTGCCAGCAATGCCGGAGTACCGGCTACCTTGGCCGGAGCGGGATTTTTGAGATCTTTGCCATGAGCGACAGGATCCGCAAGCAGATCAGCGCTGGAGAGGCGGAAACGGAGATCAGGCGGAGTGCGCGGGAGGAAGGCATGACCACGCTCAAGGAGGATGCCTGGCGCAAGGTGAAAAGC
>JAJZSH010000214.1 GCA_021822005.1 Deltaproteobacteria bacterium
TGTGAGGATGCTATCGCAGAAGTGAGGGCCGCGCAAGGAGAAAATAGGGGAGTGTCCCTAATTTACTCCTCCAAGCGTCATATTGGCGCGAATTGAGTCATGAGACCTAAGAAATGCCTGGTAGTCGCCATTTCCGGAGCAACCCGGTATACATGTAACAACAAGCAAAAACAACATTCCAATAGTAGGCGAACTGCACGCTTGGTATTCATTGAGCGAAGACCTCACCGGAAAAGTTTTGGTGACTAACTCAGTTCCGTTTCTCATCCTTTGACAATCTATCTCGTTCCCTTCCGCCACGCGGGATGAAGAGGGAGTTATTGAATGCATAACATTTAGCGTTTTATCGGTTGTCCCGCCGTGGCTAAACCCCGCCCGCCATTGAACCTAAATCCGTGGCCCAGGCGACCATGGGGCAACAATTTCGCGGGATGATCGATAAAATGTTGTTGAACTGAGCCGCGCAGCGCCACCCCTCTATGGGTTTTGTATAGCGGTCCGTATTCTTGATGGCAAGCTGAAAGTTAGTTGGGCAGGTTTTATTCGTAGTTGATTCATGCCGAATGCTGGCCGTTTATGATTTTTTTGCCGATAATATCGTTTTGATAATTTGCTTCTTGTTGTTTTTACATTGGTTTTTCCAGAAATTGACGCAGGTCCGCCTTCTCGCTTGCGAGAGCATTTTGCGCTTCCCCCATTTCTGCTATGCGACATCTTTCTGCTATGAGGTGTCCCGATAAAACGCCGCGGGTATCCGGGTAATCACCACGATTCTGCCTGTGCCGCATTGCGGGCAGCGGGTGATATCAATGCCCGTCACCCGCTGCATCGTCTCTCGGATGCTCTCCTTTTTCTCTTCCGGTGCCACCATCAAAGGGTCGATGATCCGGCGGATTTGGCTAATCGCCGATTTCTTGCGGGTATGGGAGAGGAAGCCGTAATAGCGAATCTTGGCAAAACCTTTGGGCAGCACATGCAGTAGAAAACGGCGGATGAACTCTTCGGCATCAATGGTCATTGTGCGCTTGGCGTTCCCATTTTTCCGGTCCTTGTAGCCGAAGCTTACCTTGCCGTCAGCGATGGCCCGCAACCGGTGGTTGGCGATGGCCACCCGGTGGGTGTAGCGGGCGAGATACCCGAGAACCTGTTCCGGTCCGGAAAAAGGGGCTTTGGCATAAACAATCCACTTGGTTTTACCGGCCTTGGCAAGTATCGCCTCAAACTGCCGGTGATCCCAATTGGCCGGCAACACCAGTTCGCCCTTGTCAAACAAAGTCCGCAGGTACGCCAGATAAAGGTTTCGGAAGCAGGTGGCCAATGATTCGAGACGAAAGAGGTAGTTTTTTCGGGCGCGAATCCAACGCTGACTGTCACGGGACAGCGCCCCACCCGGAATCAGGCAATGCAGATGAAAATGATCGATCAGGGTTTGGCTCCAGGTGTGCAGTACTCCAATGAACCCGAGTTGCCCGTGCAGACGCCACCGAGGGTCGGCGGCAAAACTCTGGAGAGTCCGGTTGGCGGCGGAGAAAATCAAGCCCAGGCAGAGTTTACGGTTATGGAGCACCAGGGGATTGAGGGAATGCGGCAAGGTGAAGACAAGGTGAAAATAACCGCAGGGCAAAAGCTCCGCCTTGCGGGCGGCCAACCATTGTTCCTTGACCATGGCCTGGCATTTTGGGCAATGCCGGTCGCGGCAGGAGTTGTAGGCGATTCTGGTGTGTGAGCAAGAATCGCAGGCTTCGACATGGCCGCCCAGGGCGGCGGTTCGACAATCTTTGATATGGCGGACAACCTTGTGCTGCTCGGCGCTCAGTCGGTGGCCGGCCTGGTATTGATCAAGATAGCGGTGAAAGACATCTGCCACCTCAAACCGCTGTTTTCTCGGTTCATTCTGTGGCTCTGAATCATGCATGATGCCCTCCTACAGTTCGAGAGGGCTTTTGATCGATGCAATCCGTTCAGGGGTGAGGTGAAGATATTTGATCGTGGTTTTGATGTCGGAGTGGCCAAGCAGGCGCTGAAGAACAAAGATATCAGTGCCTTGGTAAAGCTGGTGGGTGGCAAAACAATGGCGCAAGGTGTGAATGCCGCGGCCCTTGGTCAAGCCGGCTTTTTTTTTGCGTCACCATAAACCCGCTGGGCCGCGCTGATCGATAATGGGTGGCTCGGATTGCCGCCGGGAAACAGCCACTGCTCGGGGCGATAGGACCGCCAGTATTGACGAAGAGTCTCCAGGCAATCGGCGGTGAGCACCGTATAGCGGTCCTTTTGCCCCTTGCCCTGTTCGACCCGGATCAGCATCCGACTTGGATCGCTCTCAATATGATGGAGCTTGAGGCGAACCACCTCACCCACCCGCAGCCCGGCGCAGTAAACCGTTTTGAGCAGGGCATGGTGCTTGAGATTGGGGGTAGCGCCCAGTAAACTCCTGACTTCGTCAACGGTCAGGATCAACGGCAGTTGCCTGATCCGTGGTCGTGGAGGGATGCTGAGCCTGGTCTCGTTCCACCCGAGAAATCCCCGATAAAAACAGACCAGCCCACTGAAAGCGACATTGCAGCTGCTCCATGCCAGTTTTTTGTCTTCAATCAGATAGCGGAGATACTCCTGAATTTGGTCATTGGTAAGCTGGTCCGGAGGACGACGATAGTAGGCGGCCAGACCGCTGACGGCATGCAGGTAGGCGTCCTTGGTTTTCGGAGCCTTGCGTAATACGGTGAGATGATTGGCAAATTGGGTGCGAAGTTTGCTGCTCATGACATACCTCCTTGGGGTTGGATTGATAGGAATACCTCGGTATCAATCCAAATCGGAGATAAAGGCAGCAGGGTCAAAAGAAAAAGCCCAATGACCAGATGGCCACGGGCTTTTAGTGTGTACGGGGTAGTCCGCGCAGCGGTTTAGTTCAACAATAGTATTAGCGAGCTTGCTTCTTTTCTCTTTTTTTGCCTGATCCCTAGCTTCCAAGTTGATCTAATATGGTCAGTTTTTGGGTTCTTTTTTTCCTTAAATTGCCACTTTTGCCCCCTGCGGGGGGTATCGAGCATGCTGGATAATCCCGGCTAAAATGAGCAGGGATGTTATCTGTCCACCTGACAGCATGGAGCAATTCAAGATTTTTTCAGGCCGGTTGGTTACGTGTTGAACAGCGCTCCGCCAGGAATGACCTTCTTCAGGCCGCATGCCTACGGACATGTGGCTCTACCTGCGGCCAGGTGGTGCGTTGTGCCAGGCGCAGGTCATAGTCGCTTTGCAGGTCCAGCCAGAGTTCCGGCGAGACGCCGAAATACTTGCCCAAACGCAGGGCCGTATCCGCGGTGATCGACCGCTTGCCGTTCACGATCTCGCTGATCCGATTGGGCGGAACGCTGATCGCCCGCGACAAGGCATTGATGCTGATCCCCAGCGGTTTCATGAATTCTTCGAGCAAAATCTCGCCAGGGGGAATGGGGTCAAGCAGTTTGGTCGCCATGGCTGTACTCCTTAATGATAATCCACAATTTCGACATCATGCACATCGCCGTCCAACCACCGAAAGCAGATTCTCCACTGATCGTTGACGCGAATGCTGTGCTGTCCTTTTCGGCTGCCTTTGAGCGCCTCCAGACGGTTGCCCGGCGGCTGCCGTAAATCCTCCAACGTCCGAGCCCGGTTCAGGTAGAGCAGCTTGCGCCGCGCCGGTCGCTCAATCGAACGGAATCGCGGCACCAACACGTCATGGAACAGCTCTTCCGTCTCGGGGCATTTGAACGACTTGATCATGCACCAATGGTATTACGAACTGCGTAATATGTCAACCATAACAACAATGGGTTCACATACGGTATCCGGCGGCACCAACCGTAGCAAAGCCAACAGGTGACAGCGCCAGCGGTTCGTGATATTCTTTGAACCAGGGAACACGAACCAAGGGAGGCTTTGCCATGCGATTCCCGGTTAGCGCGCTTCTTTTTCTGCTCCTTATCGCCCCTGCCCCGCTCCGGGCTGCCACAATCGAATACGACCTCACCATTGCCGAGCAGTCGATCAACCTCACCGGCCAGCCGGTGGCGGCCATGACCATCAACGGCGCCATCCCCGGCCCGGTGCTGCGCTTCACCGAGGGCGACCTGGCCCGCATCCGGGTCCACAACGCCATGGCGGTGGAGACCTCGATCCACTGGCACGGCATCCTGGTGCCGCCGGGCATGGACGGCGTGCCTTACGTGAGCTTCCCGCCCATCCAGCCCGGCGCCACCTTTACCTACGAGTTCCCCATCCGCCAGAGCGGCACCTACTGGTACCATTCCCACTCCGCTCTCCAGGAGCAAAGCGGGGTCTACGGCGCCATCGTCATCCTCCCGCACGGCAGCAGCCAGCCGGCCGCAGCCGAGCCGGTGATCCTCTTTTCCGACTGGACCGACGAAGACCCCCATGCGGTGCTGCGCACCCTGAAACGCGGCAGCGACTGGTACGCCCTGGCCAAGGGCAGCGGCCAGAGCCTGCTGGGCGCGGCAAAGCTCGGCATGCTGGGCGATTTTTTCACTCGCGAACTCCAGCGCATGCCGCCCATGGATATTGCCGATGTGGCCTACGACCGCTTCCTGGCCAATGGCCAGCCGGAGATCACGCTGCCGGCCGCGCCGGGGCGACCAATGCGGCTGCGCCTGGTGAACGGCTCCTCCACCACCTATTTTCATCTGGAATTTGCCGGCGGGCCGCTGACCATTGTCGCGGCCGACGGCCAGGAGGTGATGCCGCTGACCGAGCAGCGGCTGCTGATGGCGGTGGCCGAGACCTACGACGTGCTGGTGCAGGTGCCGATGGGCGGGGCCTACGAATTCCGGGCCACGGCCCATGACGGCTCGGGCTTTGCCTCGGTCTGGCTCGGCGAAGGACCGCGCCACCCGGCGCCGGAGCTGCCCAAGCCCAATCTCTACCACACCATGGGCCACTTGGGCCTCAAGGAGTTCTTCGCCCTCACCCCGGCCGGGGCCATGGGCATGGATGACGAGGCCGTGGCAACCGGCCGTTTCGACCAGCCCGGCGCCATGCCCATGCCCGGCATGGGCACCATGCCGGAAATGCCGGGGCATACCGGGATGGAGCACAGCGCACCTGCCGCCGAGCAACCGGACCATGGGGCGATGCACGGGACACCGCCGCCAGCCATGCCTTCCGACCACCAAGGCCACCCCATGCCCGCGCCGACCCCACCGGTCATCGCCCCTGACCATGCCGGCCATGCCATGCCGTCGTCTCCGCTGCCAGCCATGGATCGCAACGCCAAAAAAGGCGCCAACGATTTCAGCCTGCTCGGCGCCGATGCCGCGGCCGCGCCCGAGCTGGCCATGGACGGCATGGACCCGCGCCGCCCCTGGCCGCCCTATGCCAGACTGCGCGCCACCCATCCCACCGCCTTTGCCCCTGATCGGCCGGTGCGCGAGATCCGCCTCACCCTGGACGGCGACATGGAGCGCTATGTCTGGCAGATGAACAACATCACCCTCGGCCCGGACGACGTCATCCCCATCCGCCAGAGCGAGATCACCCGCTTCATCATGATCAACCGCACCATGATGCACCATCCCATGCACCTGCACGGCCACTTCTTCCGGGTGGTGAACCCACAGGGCGACCACGCGCCGCTCAAGCACACGGTGGACGTGGCGCCCATGGCCACCACGGTCATCGAGTTCGATGCCAATGAAGTCGGCGACTGGCTCTTCCATTGCCACCTGCTCTACCACATGGAAAGCGGCATGGCG
>JAJZSH010000215.1 GCA_021822005.1 Deltaproteobacteria bacterium
GGAATCGTTATTGCCGAGTCAGCCGGGGCCTCCGGGGCGATCCCTGAGGCGAGGCTGCGGCTTGCCTGGGCAGGGGAAAAGAGGATCTCGCCATGCTCCTGCAACCGGGTCATCCCGGTGCACTGTCTCCGGCTGAGCAGCTTGGCCAGGATGGAGCCGTTTGCCTTCTGCTCGTATTCAAGCAGGGCCTCTACACTGATGCTGCCCGCCGGGATCTCGAGAAATCTGGAAAAACGGGCATTCTCCATGACCCGGATATCGATTTCAGGATGATCCGCACCAGCCCCGGCTGCGAGCAGGAGCATGGTTTCAACCGCCGGCAGCACGATCTTGCCATTGAAGCAGTGGTCGGCAAACCAGGGCTGGACAGCAATGGCAACAGGAGTCCGCCAGGAGGTCATGAATCGGGAAATTCCTGCCAGAGCTGGATGGTGCGGGCATCAATCTCCACCGGCAACCCCTTATTGTTTACGGCGCAGTGTTTGGTGAAACCGGCGCAGGAGATTTCGCCGCCGTCTTCCTTGGTGATCAGGTAATCAAACTGCACCTTGACCAGCTCTATCCTTGCCGGGCGGGTATGGATATAGATCAGGTCATCGTAGAAGAGGGGCGAGTAATAGTTGAGTTCTGTCTGAATAATGGGATAGACGTAGCCGCTGTCTTCAATTTTTTTATAGGGGTAGGAGGCATCGCGCATGAGCGATGCCCGGCCGAATTCAAAATACCGCAGGTAATTGGCATGGTAGACAACCTGGGAGCGGTCCGTGTCTGCGTAGAGGGTGCGCATCTCGCAGCGATGCCAGACCTTGCCGCTGTTCTTATCCCTGACCAGCGAGGGCTTGCCAAGAAATTCCGGAATAAAAGGTTTGGGTCGCATCACATTCCTCGAAAGATGAGACAGCAGTTGGTGCCGCCAAAACCGAAGGAATTGGAGAGCACAAACTCATGCGCGTGTTTGCGGGCTTGATTGGGAACCACATCCAGGTCGCTGAACATGGGGTCCGGGATATGGTTGACCGTGGGCAACACCAGGCCCTGATGCATGGCCTCGATGGCCAGCGCCGCCTCGATGGCCGCGGAGGCGCCAAGGCTGTGGCCCACCTGGGACTTGTTGGCCGACACCGGAATCTTGGGAAGGTCCCGGCCAAAGATCGTTCTGAGGCACTCCACCTCGGTGCTGTCGCCAATGGATGTCGAGGTGCCGTGGGCGTTGATCGCGCCGATATCCCGGGGCGAGAGGCCCGCATCCTCGATGGCTTCATGGATGGCCCGGACAATGGTCATCTGGTTGGGCCGGGTAAAATGGTGGGCATCCGAGTTCCAGCCAATCCCCGCCACCTCGGCCTTGGCGGTCAGGCCAAGGGCACGGACGGTCTCTTCGGCGGCCAGCACCACCACCCCGGCGCCTTCGGAGAGCACAAAGCCTTTGCGGTCAATACTGAATGGGCGTGAGGCCTGGGTGGGGTCAGCGGCGGCCCGGTCCTTGGGCCCGACCTTGAGGGTGGCGAGCATGTTGGCAAAGCCCTGGATGATCTCCGGCACCAGGCAGGTTTCAACGCCTCCGGCAAGGACAAAGTCACAATCGCCGTCCCGGATCATCCTGGCCCCGATGGCAATGGCATGATTGCCGGAGGCGCAGGCGCCCTGAGGGGAAAAGATGGGGCCGGTGAAGCCCAGGAGCATCCCGGCCTTGCCTGCGGGGAGATTGGCGCAGACATTGGGCAACAGATACGGGCTGACCTTTAAGGGCCCCTTGTTGACGTAGTTGTCCATGGCAATCCGGAATGCGTCCGTCCCGTTCAGGGCCGAGCCGATCAGGCACCCTGTTCTGGGGCCGGTTTCAGCGTCGATGGTGAGTCCGGCATTGGCCAGGGCCTCCCGGCAGACCGCCATGGTGAGAAAGACATAGGCGGCATCCCAGAGCGAGGCCTCTTTCGGATTCACGTAGGGCAGACGGCCGGCATCCCAGTCCGGGATTTCGCCCACCACGTTGCTGCGGGTTAAGACCTCGCACCGGGTGATCTGGCGAAAACCGGCCCGGCCAGCCAAGGCCGCCGCCCAGGTCTCGCCAAAGGTCTTGCCCAGGCAAGTGGCCGCGCCATACCCCACGACATATACCTTTCTGTTCAGCGGTGCTTTCATGGTCTGGGTGGGATGGCCTCTATTTTTTTCAGCCGACTCTCTTGAACACCGCGCAACTGTTGCAGCCGCCGAAACCAAAGGAGTTTTTCAGCACGAACTCCTGCTGGAGCGGGCGTTTTCCTTCGGTCACACAGTCGATCTCGATTTCCGGATCAGGGGTGTAATTGATGGTGGGCGGGATGATGGACTCCTGCATGCCCTGCAGGGCGAAGATGCTTTCAATGGCGCTGGAGGCGCCCATGGCATGTCCGATCAGCGACTTGTTGGCGCAAACCGGCGGCAGATCGTCATGGAAAACCGCCCGTAAGGCATCATATTCCACCTTGTCGCCCGTCCGGGTTGAGGCGGCATGGGCATTGACCACATCGATATCCCGCGGCTTGAGGCCGGCATCGCTGATGGCGTCGGCCATGCACTGCCTGACGGTGTCAAAACAAGGGGCCACAAAGTGGTGGGCATCCGAGGTCATGCCCCAGCCGGCAAGTTCGGCGCTGTACGGCAGGCCATGGGTTTCGGCGAATTCCCTGGTGGCGAGGATCACCGCCCCCGCCCCTTCGGCGAGGACAAACCCGCGCCGGTTGGCGGAAAATGGCCGGCTGGCCGATTCCGGGGGATCGTTTTCCCGGCCCTCTTTCGGGGAATACACCCCGTTCATGGTATAAAAACCAGCCACGATGGGTTCAACCAGGGCAAAGTCAACCGCTCCGCAGATCACCACATCGGCCCGGTCCTGGGCCAGAAACATGGCGCCGACGATCATTGAGGTAAGCCCGGTGGCGCAGGCGGAGATGGTGGAGGTAATAGGCCCCCTGGCCCCGGTCTGGATGGCGATTTTCCCGCCGATCATATTGATGCAGGAATTGGGATTTGCATAGGGGTGGGGCAGTTTGTTTTCGCTCTGCAATCTCCTGTCCGCGGCAAGCACCGCATCCAGACCGCCAATGGCGGAACTGTAGGTCACGGCCACCCGGGAAGCAAGGTCCGGAATCTCTATCCGGCTTCGCGCCAAGGCCCGTGCCACCGTAAGCATG
This sequence comes from Deltaproteobacteria bacterium, assembly GCA_021822005.1. Lineage (GTDB taxonomy): Bacteria > Desulfobacterota > Desulfobulbia > Desulfobulbales > Desulfurivibrionaceae > Thiovibrio. Next base: position 3,174 of record JAJZSH010000215.1, read on the forward strand.
GAGTATTTGAAAACAGGAGAGCTCCAGGCCGCTTGGTGCCTGGCGGAAAGAAAGGGATAGTCGGCATCGTCGATGGATGGAACCTGACCGGCGATCCTCACCGGGAAGTCGTCGCTTACGGGAAAACGGGTCAGCGGACCAATGCCGCTTTTGCCGGCAAGCGCTTGTTGCCATTGGCTTTCCAGATCATTGCCCAAGGGGGAGATGGCATCGTAACCGACAATGACTGCGTCTTTTAAACCCATCATCCGATCCTCGGACGGACGGTCCTCATTACCAAGGGATAAACTGGTAAAGCTTGGCAAACATCTCGTAAACTTCAATCCAGTTTTGCAGCTCTGTGGTCGTCTGCATGTGCGCCCGTTTGTTGACCATAATCCAGCTCATGTGGGCAGCGCCGTCTTTGCAGGTGGAGCAGTCACGGGTTTCCGAGGTGCAGCAGCGGTGCACGGTCTTAAGGTCCGAGGCCCAGCGGATGAAATTGGTAAGCCGCTTGGGCCGGGGCTCTCGTTTATCGATGGTGTCCGTAACCGAAGGGCATTCCATCCAGCCGAACCGCCGGCCCAGCATTTCTCCGGTGGTGATGACCTGGTGGTAATACTTTGAGGAAATCACGGTCCGCGGGTAGGCATCCAGCATCGCATCCATTTCCGCCCGTACGGCGATAAGCTCCTCGGGTTTCCAGGAAAAACCGTCCACGCCCTCGTCATTGGACAGCAACTGCATGTGGACCTTCAGGCCGACGTCAGCGATTTTTCGGATGATTTTCTCGGTCTTGCCAAGCTGCTTGGGGGTGATGGTGTAGAGATAATAGGCGTGGGGATCACCGGCGTAGTTGGTACTGGAGATCTTGAAGGTATCCTTGCCGCGCAGGGTTGTTTCATCTTCCGCATCGCCCCACAGGGAAATGCCGACCATCATGTCGGGAAATCGGTCTCTGGGCACCTTGATCAGTCCGTTGGTGGCGCAAAAGGTGGGCAATCGCTTATAGAAGGCCTCGATCCGGTCCAGGCAGAGGGTGGGTTCGCCGCCGATGAGAATGGCCAGGTTCACCCCGCGGGCCATCTCTTTTTCCACGAAGTCGTGCCACTTGCTTACGTCCTTTTCTTCCGAGGCTGCCTTATGCTCGCCCGAGGAAAAGAAGAAGCATCCCTTGCACCGCAGGTTGCAGCGGTCGGTGACGTCATAGATGGAGCTGCGGATATTGAGCCTTGAAATATTCTTATAACGCTCATACCAGTGATCATCGAGCAGTGAACTGACGGTTTTCATGATTTATACCGGAAGCAATTCATGAGTTTAGCGGCGGAATAACCGGGGTGTCGCAGAGGTTGGCCCCCTTCTCGTATCCCTTAACCCATACCGCCAGGTAGGTGTCAACATAGTCAAGCCAGGCGGAGAATGTCACCGGATCGGTGGCGTGACGGTACATCCTGGCCGTGACCACGGCGCTGCCTGCGGCATAATGCCGGCAGTCAGCACAATCGGTATCCGGAACGCAGCAGGCCGCGGCGCGGTCCCACTGCAGGTTGGTGCGGTATTGGCGAAAGGATCTGCCAAGACCGATATCCGTTGATGTGTTCATTCTGGGGTAGGAGCAGGAAAAGAGCTCGTGCAGCCCCTGTTGCCGGGTGTGGGCAACGATATTGTAGGGAGAAAAAAGCACGGTTTCCGGAAACCCGGCCAGCAGTTCGGTCATAACCTGCTCGGTTCTGGCAAGGGTTGCCGGAGTATGGCGGAGCGGCCCGCTGTAGCCCACCGGGGCGGAAAACATGTTGAAGGTGATTTTCAGGCCGCCTTTGGCCAGGAGTTCCGTGACCTCCCTGGCCTCGTCGATGTTCACCGGGGTAAAGGTATAGACAAAGACGGCTCTGGGATCGTTTTGATAATTGGCCATCTGCCGGACAAGCATGTCCGGGGCCTTTCTGATGGCAAGACTGGTCCGGTCGTTGCCCCAGACCGAGAGATGAATCCGGTAATCTATTTCCGGCGGAAGGCTTTTTATGCCGTTGCTGGCAATGGCGCCCAGGGGAATCTCGTCATAACAAACCCCGCACAGCTCCGGCACCAGCGAGGGTTCCGCCCCGGCGAGCACGACAAAGGTGATGCCCCGTTCTTTTTCCGCCTTCAGGAGTTGCCGCCAGGCTTCCTTGTCCCTGTTTTCTTCGGCGAACTGTTTTTCGCCGGCAAAATAATAACAGCCTTCGCAGCGGATATTGCACCGGTTGCTCATGTCATAGGTGGATTCACGGAGAAAGAAATACCTCCGGACCTTTTCCCACCTTTCCCGGATAACCGGGTCCGCTATGATCTCGGAGAATTTATACTCCCTGGCCGGTACGATCACTTATTCGCCACTGGTCAGCTTGGTGTTGATATACTCCGCAATGATGCGCACGGTGGTCAGCTTGGGATAATCATCTTCGTCGATCCGGATGCCATATTCATCGCGAAGAACCAGGGCAATGGTCGCCAGGTCCATGGAGTCGATACCCACTTCGTCCACCAGATCAAGGTCGGGATCAAAGGTCTGGGGAGTGACATCTTCCAGCTTCAGTAGATC
>JAJZSH010000216.1 GCA_021822005.1 Deltaproteobacteria bacterium
CGCGTTCACCTCACATTCCCCTTGCAGGGTCTGGCCCTTGACCCGGAGTTGAATCTGCAGCTCCCCCAACCGGCTCATCTCCAGAAAAAAAGAAAGCGTATAGCCTCGCTCCTCACCTGTTGCCGCCTGATCCTCCCCGCGGTCCAGGGTGAAAAGCCACTGACCCACCCCGGCGCCCATGGCAAAGACACAGGGGAACAGGAGAAACTGCGCCTGCCGTGCCGCGGCGGGCAGGGCATTGAGTTCGCCCTGCAATTCCAGAAGCAGGCCGAGCTTCTGCATGGCCGAGGCGCTCGCTTTGCCAAGAACCCCGCCCCGATCCTCGGCCAGGAGGGCGATCAGTTCGTGGAGTTTTTCCGGCCCCGGCCCTGCCTGACCCGTGCCGTTGTTTTCCGCGGTCACCCCGCCGCCCAGCATGGCCAGCAGGCGGATGATCCGGCCAGGGTCGGCCTCCGGCCCCATTGCGGCATTGGCAAAATTCTGGAGAACCCCGGCCTGATCCGTCAAACTCTTTTCCGCGTCCGCGAGAAAGGCCAGGCCAAGCAAAGCCCGCAACCCTTTGCCCATGGCGGCAGGATCGGCATAGTACTGGCGCAAAAATTCCTGGGCCGCCCCTTTTTTGTCGGCCACCCGCAGCCACAGAGGCTCCGTCTGCTGCACCTCAAGCCAGAGGGCGCTGCCCGGCTTAAGCGCCACCTCGCTCCTCGCCTCAATGGTCTGGCCGCCGACGGCAAGAAGGACCTTGCCATCCGGGGTAAGGCCCGTCACCTCCCCCCTGACCAGTTGTCCCTGCCCGAACAACAACGGCGCCGGCACACCCGGCTTGTGTCCGCCATCACTCCGGCCTGAAGCCGGCAGCTGTATCCCCTTCAGAAGAAAGGGGGCGCCTCCGATTTTCATGTCGTACCCGCCTCGCCTGCCTGATGCCGAAAATGTCGTAACCGTTCAGCAGCAGCGCCGCTTCGCTGCTGCTGAACGGTTACGATACCAGGGTTGCCGGAAATTTTGGGCCCCCTGGTGAACAGTTACCAAATGTCTGCGAAACAGCCGTGGGAGTTACTGCAGAGGCAGAACAACCCGGACTTCCAGGCCACCGCCCGGGTGGGGTTTTAGAGAAAAACTGCCGCCATGGGCGCTGACAATCCGTTCAACCAGGGTCAGCCCCATGCCGGTTCCGTATGTTTTTGTGGTAAAAAACGGGTCCTTGGCCTTGTCCAGATAGGATTCAGGAATACCGGGCCCCGTGTCGATGACCGAGACAATGGCCTGCCCCTCGGCGCCAGCCACGACAATGGTCAATCTGCCGCCCTCGGCCATGGCCTCCACCGCGTTCTTGAACAGATGGAGAAACGCCAGGCGGATCTGATGCATATCCCCCTGGATAACCGGCTCCGGGGCGGGGCATTCCATCTCCCAGGTCACGCCATGTTTCGCCATGCTCGACTGGAGCAGGAGGGCGGTTTTTCTGATCACCACGCAGAGCGAGAGCTCCTCCTTGTGGATCTCGCCCTGCCCCACAAAGTCAAAAAGATCCTCCAGGGTGGACTCCACCCGCTCTGTTTCATGGATAATGACATTCAGGTATTTTGCCCACTCGGCCTCGACGTTTTTTTTGCTCAGGATGCGGGAGACCCCGCCGATGGAGGTGATGGGGTTTCTGATGATGTGGACCAGCTGGGCCGCCATATGGCCCAGGGCGGAATAGCGCTCCGCCTCGACCAGCAGATCCTTGCTCCGGTCGAGTTCCTGGTTCACCGCCTCAAGCTCGGCGATCTTGCGCTGCCGTTCGTTGTGCAGATGACTCTGTTCAATGGCGAGGCTGGCCTGGCTGGCAAAAAGCTCCAGGGCGCCGATGTGGCTGTCCTGAATGGTCCGCCGGGTCACATAATTGTCGGCAATGATTACCCCGAAGGAGCGGCCCGGAGAGTACAGCGGCACCACGGCAAAGGAATCCTCATCAAGGATATTGATGAGATCCCTGGGCACGGCAAGGGAAGGAGCAACCACCTCCGCCTTTTCCCGGCGCTCATGAATCATGGCCCCGTTGTTCCGTCTGCCGGCATTCCCGTTGCGCCGTTCCAGGGGCACAGGCACCCAGCCGTTTTCCGGCGAGACCCTGAAGCTCCTCCGGCCCAGCACGGAGTTGATCAGGATATTCTCCGTGTCCTCAACCGAAACCACCAAGGCCCTGGCAATGGCGTTGACCGCGGCGTCCTGGGTTTTGCTGGTTTCCTTGAGATTGTCAACGATCTGTAAAAAGTTGAGCTCCCGTTCCTCGATCTCCCCCCAGACCCGTCCGGCCTCCTCCCGGGAACTCGGGCCAATGGCCATCCTTCCCCGCAAAAATCGGCCATCATCGTCGAACATGGCCAGAAACGCCCGGTTAAAGCCCAACCCTTCCCGGGAGGTGGCCCCCACCAGAACGGCCCGCAGGATCTGATCAAGCTCCACGGCGCTCAGATACACGGTATTCATCTTCACCGACAACTGATGCAGGAGCTGAATCCGGAAATGCGCCTCTTCCAGCTCTTCCTGGTATTTGCGGTTCTCAAAAACCAGCCGTCTCTTTTCCAGGGCCTTGCGCGCCACATGGAATATTTCTTCAAACTGCACCGGCTTGGAAAGATAATCCGTGGCGCCCTTGCGCATGCAGTCCAGAACCACCCGCAGATCGGCGACGCCGGTGAGCATGACCACGGCGGCATCGGGGTACTGATCAACGATCCGGGGCAAAAGAGACAGGCCGTCGGTATCCGGGAGACCGATGTCAAGAAGGACCAGGGCCACATTCCGGGAGGCCATCACCTGCATGAGGTCTGCCGCCGAGGCGCATTCCGCCACGGGCAGGCCGTGCTCTTCAAAATAGATCCTGAGTGGCTCCCGGATTGCCGCATCATCATCAACAATGGCGACAATCTCGCCGTTTTGCAGCAGTTGCCCCAAGGAAATGGAAACATGTTGGTGCAGCCCGGAAACCGCCTCGACCATAGAAACCACCCTGCGGACACAAGAAAAAATGGGTACGCCTCGACATGAGACTTACTATAATGCTAGGACGACAGTCAAAGCGCTGTCAAGGGAAATAACCGCGGCCCCTACCCGGCTGCGGAATGCAGGACAAAAAAAATCGCATCCCCGAAGCGGCGGGGATGCGATTTTTTATAGCTCATGCCGACCAGCGGCAGGGTGGTATTCTTACATCTCAACCATCAGCTTGCCGGTATCCTCGTTCCAGCTGACGATGAGGTACCAGAGACACATGGCCAGGGCGATCACCGCCAGGGTGCCGCCATATCCCAAAAAGGTATCCGGCATGTAAATCCATTGGCCGAGCACGCCGCTTTTCTCGGCAGTGCCTTCCCATTCCCACTCCTTGAACTTTGGGGTCAGAACAGCATTGGATACCCCGAAGGTGACAACGGTCAGCCACAGCTTGACCTGGCCTTCACCCACCCGCCAGAGGCTGCCGGAACCGCAGCCGCCCGCAAGCATGGCGCCCAGCCCGAAGATAAGGCCGCCGAACACCGCGCCAAAGCCGAAGGTGCCGCGCACATAATGCACCGGTTCACGGAGACCGGTGGCCTTGACAACCGCGATGCCGACGGCGAGCAGGAGAATGCTCACCATGACGCCCTTGGCCAGGGTGTAATCACCGGTCATGTGCGGTTCACGGAAGGCCTGCACCATGCACCAGCGGCCACGCTGCATGGTATAGCCGATCGCGGCGGCAATGAGCAGCAGACCGCTCAACCCGCCCGCGATCCCGAGATATTCCCCTTCGCCGAGGTTGTCATAATCCGCCACGTGGATAACCTGATCCCCATAGGCATAGGCGCCCCACACCAGGCCAACCAGGGCAAGGATGGCGAGAATCCTCCGCATGGGCACCGGGATCTCGATGGTCTTGGCGCCACCCGCCCCCCAGGATATGTGCTCCATCTCCCAGTAGATGTATTTGAGGCCAAGAATCACGCCCAGCACCAGCCCCAGCCACATGGCAAAGCCGTTGGCGGCCAGGTTGCCGATGGCGTTGTACATGCCGCCCACGTTGCAGCCTCCGGCAAAGGCGGAACCGATGCCCATGAGAACACCGGCCACCAACCCCTTGACCATCTCCAGAACCGGCGGGATGCGGATATCGAAGTTGTCACCCAGGTTGGCGGACAAAAAGGCCCCGGCCACGAAACCGATGCCGATCACCGAGCCGGTGTCGAGCAGGGCGCTCTTGGGGGCCGCCGCTTCCCACAGGCCAAGGGTATCCCACATGCCGACCCCGTAAATGATCCACTCGCCCCAGTTGCGGATGGCGCCAACCGCGCCCCAAGGTCTCGCCCAGACCAAAACCAGAACACTCAGCAAGGCAACGATAATCCCGGACGTGACGGAATTCCACTCGTCCTTGCACAGCTTCTTATACAGCTCCTCGATCTTGCTCCCCATAACGCTTTCTTCTCCCACACCAGACCTCCTCTTCCCATTTTTTCCCAATAATTACATAACGATAAGCCCTTCAACAAAAAAACAGAAAACCCCCGATTAAACTTCCCAATAATAATGGGACGGTACCGATACCCCCCTTTACCCGCGCCATAAAATTTTGTCAAGTTTGGCAAACCATTTTCCAGACAGCCACCGCCCTGACCCCCCTCGGATTCCGGCAGAGACATACCCCTTCAATCCTCTTGAAAAATGGGCCTTTTCCCTCTCTTGCCGCCCATGAACCACCGTTCACAAATTCCCTTGACATGCCCCATGGATATTGGTAGAGACCCACTGTTACACGAACGATTCTTGGTTGTTTTTTTGGGTAAAAAATCCTCCCCGATGCACGGAGGGATTTGAGTTGCAGCGCAGCACGAAATCTGCTATCGCTTATTTTTTTAGTTTGAAAAAATTACCTACACCTTTTTGAAGGAGGAAACCATGAGCGACGATGTCAAAGTAGCCCCGGATGGTATCACCCCGACCCGCACCCTGGATGCAAAAGGTCTGAGCTGCCCCATGCCCCTGCTGCGCACCAAGAAAGAAATGGACAAGATCAACGCCGGCGAGATCCTGGAGGTCCTCGGCACCGATCCTGGCTCCCGCAACGACCTGCCCGGCTGGTGCACCCGTTCCGGCCATATTTACCTGGGTGAAAAGGAAGATTCCGGCTTCATCCGCTTCTACCTCCAGAAAAAATAAGGTTCTTTTACTCCACACGACGCGGCGCAGGCAAAAGCCCTGCGCCTTTAATTTTGCATCAGGAGACAGGAAATGGCTAAAAGTTTAGGTATTTTTGTTACCTCTCCCCAGAATATGCGCCATGTCATGGGGATCACCAAGGCTGCCAAGGCCAAAGGCTCCAAGGTAAAGGTTTTCTTCAGCTGGTTCGGCATTCATCTGACCAAGTGCAAGGAGTTTCCGGCTCTCTGCGAACTGGCGGACGACGTGTCCATCTGCGTGGACAGCTACAAGAACGCAGGCTATGATCCCGCCGATATCCCCAAGGGTCTTGAGGCCAAGAAGATGGCCACCCAGTCCCAGCATGGCGAAATCATCGAAGACTACGAATGCTACCTGACCTTATAAGGAGAGAACCATGTCCAAGAAAGTAGGTTTTCTGTTGGTAAACAAGGAGTACACCCTGGACGGCATCCGCTCCACGCTGG
>JAJZSH010000217.1 GCA_021822005.1 Deltaproteobacteria bacterium
CGGCCTTGGTGCTCAGGATGCCGGCGGGTACCGGGAAGGTCTTGTCCACCGCGACCTTGCCGGTCTTCAGGTTGGTCTTGCCATAATGGTATGAGTTCTTGGCGGCGCTGTCCGGCTTGTAGGTGGACCAGTAGATGGTGTTGCGGTCCTTGTTGTCGATGCGGGCATCATGGATGGGATGGGTCTCGCCGTCACCGACGTCGATTTTGTCGAGCTCGCCGATGATGATCGGGGTCTCCGCCCTGGGATCGATCTTGAAGACCGCCTTGGCGAAATGGCCGCCCATGCCGGCGACGTAGGCGGTGCCGGCATAGTTTTCGGCGTCGGCTGCCGCGGTGAGGCCAATAAGCCCCGCGGTCATGGCGCCGGCGACGATGGTCTTGAACCAGATGCTTCTCGAAATCCTCATGTGTTTTCCTCCTTCCGGACTTGAATGGAACAACGCATATCCGCCAACCACTGGCATTGACTGATTTCCTTGCGACTCAAGAAATCCGGGAGGCTGTCGGCTCACAGCCCCCAGGGTCAGTCAGGATATCTGATTTAATACCACTCTGTGGTAGTTTTACAACAGTTTTTCAAAGAAAAACGCATTTTGAAGATACCGGTTTTCACATATTTTGCAAGGCCTACATGGGGTGGCGGCAAAAAAGCTTCTCCGTAGAGCGGTGCGGTGTTCCAAAGTGCAACGGCGCCTTTTGCGAGGAGTTTTTCCGCGTGCCTCTTGAGAATATTTAATGTATCGCTTATGCTGCGAAAGGTCAGGGCACGCGAAGGCACCCCCGACCGCGAAAGTTTCATGCAAAAGGGGATCACCATGGCGGAACTCATCGGGTGTCGGAATCTTTCGAAACACTATGCCGCCGACGGCAAGGCGGTGGCCGCGGTGGAACGGGTCAACCTCAGTGTCGGCCGGGGCGATTTTGTCGTGATTCTCGGTCACTCCGGTTCGGGTAAGACCACGCTGTTAAGCCTCATTGGCGGGCTCACCGTGCCGGACGATGGCGAGGTGGTGATCGACGGGGTGGAAAATTGGCATCAGGGTGACAATGCCCTTTCCGCCATGCGGAATCGTAAGATCGGCTTTATTTTTCAGTTCGCGAGCCTTATCCCCTCGCTTACCGTGCTGGAAAACGTGCTGCTGCCCCTGGCCTTTGGCGAGCGCGTCAAGGCAGGCCGTGAGCAGGCCATGGAGATGCTCACCCTGGTGGGCCTGGCTGGCAAGGCCAATGCCTTTCCGGCCCAGCTCTCCGGCGGTCAGCAGCGGCGGGTAGCCATTGCCCGGGCCTTTGTCAACAATCCCGAGGTGATTCTGGCCGATGAGCCCACCGGCGACCTCGACGAGGAGACCGAACAGGATATTCTGGCACTCTTCCGCAAATACAATGCGCAGGGCACCACCTTCCTGGTGGTGACCCATAACAACGGCCTTGCCGTTACCCAGGCCAACCCCAGGGTCTTTACCATGCGGCAGGGCGTGCTGGAGGAGGCGGCGTAACCAGATGCCCATGGCCCGCCCCCTTGTTCGTCTGCTGGCCCTTTTCCTGGTGCTGTTCTTCGCCGGCTGCGGCGGGGGCAAGCCGGGCAAGCCCCTCAAGCTCGGCGATCAGGCCCCGGCTTTTACCGCACGCGACCTTGCCGGGCAAACGATTTCTCTGGCCGCCTGGCAGGGTAAACCGGTGATCCTGCGTTTCTGGTCCACGGACTGCAAATACTGCCGGGCCGATACCCCGATCTTCAATTCCTATTTCGACAAGTATCAGGCGCGAGGGCTACAGGTCGTCTACATCAGCCGCAACCCCGACGAGAAGACGGTGCGCGATTTTGTCGCCGATCTCGATATCCGCTTTCCGGTGGTGATCGACAGCAGGGGCGAGTTGGCCGCGCTCTATCACGTGAAGGTCGACCCCCAGACCATTATCATCAATCCCGAGCAAAAGATCGTTGCTGCCATCCTGGGCGGGGTGAGCGAGGCGGAATTGCAGCGGCTGCTGGGGGCCTATCTGTAGGGAGATGCCCATGAAGAAAATCCGGTTCGTACTGCTGCTGATTCTTGTTGTACCAGTCTTGGCCTGGGCCGAACCCGCAGCCACGATTGGCGCCGAAGAGCGCTGCCCGGTCTGCGGCATGTTCGTGGCCAAATACCCCAACTGGGTGACCCAGGTTCGTCTGGCCGATGGCACGGTCCGCTCCTTCGACGGCATGAAGGACCTCCTGGCCTATTACTTCCAGCCGGCCCGGTATGGCGGCAAGGAAGGGGCTGTCCGTGAGATCTGGGCCAAGGATTACTACACCCTGACGTGGCTCGATGCCCGTACTGCTTATTATGTAGTGGGCAGCGACATCCATGGCCCCATGGGGCCGGAATTCATCCCTTTTGCCAGCGAGAAGGCGGCCCAGGCCTTTGCCAGGGACCACCACGGCAAACAGGAGCTGCCTTTTGCGGCGATCACCGAGGCGTTGGTCGATACCCTGCGCACCGGCCGGCATATGCGGCATTGAGCCATGCGGCCGGCCAGCCTGCTGTTGCTGCTTCTCGCCTTGTTGCTCGCTGTTGATGCGGGGTTACTCGCCGCCGGCCAGGCGCGGCGCGACGAGACGGAACGAAATCTGCCGCTCCTTCACACCGTGACCGCCGCCTTGGGCCTCAGCGATCTCTGCGTCGCCACCGAGGCGCGCTACACCCGCCATCCGGCGGTGAGCGACCCGGTGGTACCCTTCATGGATCACCCCGCTGCCATGGAACACTTCCCCACCGGCTCCTTCTGGACGCCGCCCGGCCGTTCATATGAACGCCACCATTGAAAAACATCTCAATATTCTTGACTACGCGCTCTCCTCGCTCTGGCGCCGCCGGCTCAAGAATGGCGGAATCATCGCCGTCTTTGCCGCGGTCATCTTTCTCGTTGCCTCCTTTCAACTGGTGACCGGCGCGCTCACCGAGACCGCGGGCCGGGTGCTGGCCGCCACCCCGGAGATCACGATCCAGCGGATGTCGGCCGGCCGGCAGGAGGCGATTCCGCTCGTCTACGGAGACCGGCTGCAGGAAATCTTCGGCATCCGCGCCATGGTGCCGCGGGTGTGGGGCTATTATTTCGACGAGGTGCGGGGCGCGAACTACACCGTGCTCGGCGTGGCCGCCGGCATGCCCCAGACCGACGCGCTGAGCGGGGCGGTGGTTGGCAACACGACATGGCCGACAGAGCCGGGCCGGGTGGTGATGGGCCGCGCGGCCGCCGCAACCCTCGAACTGCAACCCGGTCAGCTTTTCTCCTTCTTCCGGCCCGATCTCTCGCTCAAGGCGATGACCGTGGCCGGTATCTTCCGGCCGGAGACCGAGCTGCTCACTGCCGACCTCATTGCCATGCCATTGGCCGATGCCCGCGATCTTTTTGCGGTTCCCGCCATGCAGGCCACAGACCTCTGCGTCTACGTGGCCAACCCGGCCGAGATCGCCACCATTGCCGAAAAAATCGCAAAAATCCTGCCCGACACCCGGGTGCTTACCCGGCCCCAGATTCAGAAGACCTATCAGGTGGTCTTCGGTTGGCGCAGCGGCTTTGCCTCGGTCTGCCTGCTGGCTGCCCTGGCCGCCTTCGCCATTCTGGCCTGGGACAAGGCCTCGGGCCTTTCCCCGGAAGAGCGGCGCGAGATTGCGATCCTGAAGATCCTCGGCTGGGAGACCTCGGACGTGCTGGCCTTGCGCTTTTGGGAGGGGGGGCTGGTGGCAGGGCTCGCCTTTTTCCTCGGCACCACCCTGGCCTATCTCCACGTGGTTTTTGGGGGGGCTGCGCTTTTCCGGCCGGTGCTGATGGGGTGGTCGGTGCTCCAGCCCGCTTTAACCCTGGCCCCGCAGGTGACACCGAAAGAGGTACTGTTGCTGCTGGCCTTTACCGTGCTGCCCTATCTGGCGGTCACCGTGATTCCGGCCTGGCGCGCGGCCAGTGCGCCGGCGGAATCGGCCTTGAGCGGGTGATCGGATGCTGATCGAACTCGATAACGTCACCAAGACTTACAACCAGGGCCGGCCCAACGAGGTGCAGGCCCTGAGCGAGGTGTCGCTCGCCATCGCCCCGCAGACCATGGTCTGCCTCAAGGGGCCGAGCGGCTCCGGCAAGAGCACCTTGCTTTCCATCATCGGCTGCATCTTCGCGCCCACCAGCGGCCGGGCCACCATTGCCGGCAAGGCGCTGGCCCGGCTGCCGGATCGCTTTCTCACCGTGCACCGCCGCGCCACCATCGGCTTCATTTTCCAGCGCTTCAATATCCTGCCGGCGCTCACGGTGGCGGACAACATCTCCCTGCCGCTGCTGCCCCTCGGGGTCTCGCCCAGGGCGCGGCGCGCGCGGGCCGGACTGCTCATGGATCAACTCGGCATCCGCCATCGCGAGCACTTCCCGGCCGGCCAGGTCTCGGGCGGCGAGTTGCAGCGGGTGGCCATTGCCCGGGCGCTGATCAACGATCCGCCCATCATCCTGGCGGACGAACCCACGGCCCATCTCGATTCCCGGCTGAGCCGCGAGTTCATGCAGATCATGGCCGATCTCAAACAGGCCGGCAAGACCATTGTCATCACCTCGCACGATCCGCTGGTGACCGAGCATCCGGCCATCGACCGGGTGATCGGCGTCAAGGACGGCCGCCTCGATGTTCCTTAATTCCTGGAGCCTCGCCCTTACCCTCACCAGCATTGCCGCCATCGTGCTGGGTGCCATTGCCTGCCGGACCGCGATCCGGGTGCTGCGCCACTGGAATCCGGCCAGCGACAGTGAGCTGCAGATCCGGCTGGAAGGGGAGATCTGGCTCTCTTCCACCCTGGTGGCCTACGGCCTGGGTTTTCAGATCGTCTCCCTCGTTCTTTTCGTGCTGGCGGCCGACGAGTTCTGCAAGGTGATCGTCGGCGCCATGTGCGCCACCGGCGCGCTGCTCGCCAACGGCTTTGGGCTGCCGGCCCTGCTGGTCAAACTCGCCGGGGTCTTTTTCTACGGCTTCTGGATCGTCCTGCACCAGCTCGACATCCGCTCCGAATCCTACCCCCTGGTGCGGGTCAAATATGGCTATCTGCTGCTGCTCTATCCGCTGATGGTTGCGGATTTCACGCTCCAGACCCTCTATATCGCCGGCCTCAAGCCGGACATCATCACCTCCTGCTGTGCCGTGGTTTTTGCCGCGGCCACCGGCGGCGGGCCCAATCTCCTGGACATCGGCTCCGAAGGGTTGCAACTGCTTCTCTACTATCTGACCATGGTGCTGCTTGTCGCCTTGGGCGGTGCGCTTCTCTGGCGCCGGAACCGCTGGCTGCAAGCCCTCTACGCCGTGGGCTGGCTCTGGTTCTTCGGCCTGGCCCTGGTGGTAATAACCATGGTGATTTCTTCCTATATCTACGCCATGCCCTATCACCATTGCCCCTTCTGTATCCTCAAGCCGGAATACCATTTCATCGGCTTTGGCATCTACACGACGCTGATTGTCGGGACTTTCCTGGGGATTTCCGCGGCAGTGGTGGAACCGTGCAAGAAGCGGGCGGGACTTGGGGCAGTGGTGGAACACTATCAGCGGCGGGCAGTGCAGATTTCCCTGGGCCTGCTGTTACTTTTCGCTGTGCTTACCAGCTATCATTACCTCAAATACATGAAGTGA
>JAJZSH010000218.1 GCA_021822005.1 Deltaproteobacteria bacterium
TGCCCCAGCAAAAGGGCTGCTTCGACTTCCGGCTCGGCAACGCCGGCATCGGCAAGGCGTTGGACGCTCGCAAGATATACCTGTTTGAGAATCATGGGCGGATTTTCCGGGCCGGGGAAAGACGGGGAGACCGCCTCCACGGGGCACGCTTTAGGAGCCGTTACAAAATAATCTCTGCTCACTTGACCATTTCGTTACGGCTCGTTACGCCGCTAACGCTGCTGCCGTTTTGGCCATCCAGATGACGACAATATTTTTTTTACAACGGCTTATTGCATGATCTGCAAGGCTTCTGTCTGGAAATGGACAATGAGGGGGTCGATGATGTCGTCAAGTTTTCCCGTAAGAATTTCATCAAGCTGGTACAGGGTGAGATTGATCCGATGATCGCTGACCCTGCCTTGAGGAAAATTATAGGTCCTGATGCGTTCGCTCCGATCGCCGCTGCCCACCTGACTCTTGCGGTCCGCGGACATTTTCTCGTCCTGTTCGCGCTGCATCTTGTCGAGGAGCCGGGCGCGGAGAACCTGCAAGGCCTTGGCCTTGTTCTTGTGCTGGGATTTTTCATCCTGACAGGTCACCACCAGCCCGGTGGGCAGATGGGTAACCCGAACCGCCGAATCGGTGGTATTGACGCTCTGCCCGCCGGAGCCGGTGGAACGGTAGACATCGAACCTCAGCTCATTGGGGCCGATATCAACCTCAACCTCTTCCGCCTCGGGCATAACCGCCACGGTAACGGCGGAGGTATGGATCCGCCCCTGGGTCTCGGTCTCGGGAACACGCTGCACACGATGGGCTCCGGATTCATATTTTAATTTACTGTAGACGTGCTCGCCGCTGATCAGGGCGATGATCTCCTTGAATCCCCCGATCCCCGTGGGATTGCTGGCCATCACCTCAACCTTCCACCCCTGCTGCTCGGCATACCTGCTGTACATCCTGAACAGATCGCTGACAAACAGCGCCGCCTCGTCCCCGCCGGTGCCGGCCCTGATCTCAAGCAGGGTGTTTTTATCATCGTTGGGATCCTTGGGGAGCAGGGCAACCCGAAGCGCCTTGATCAATTCATCCTGGCTGATTTCCAGCTCTGCAAGGTCAGCCCGGACAAGCTCCCGGAGCTCGCTGTCGTCTTCTTCCTGAAGCAGAAGACGATTGTCCGCGATTTCCCTGTTTACCTTCTTGTAGTTGTTGTACAGATCATCAAGTTTTGCCAGATGGGCATGCTCTTTGGCAACCCGGCGAAATTCGGCTTGATCACTTGCCAACTGTGGCTCTGAAAGTCTGGCCTCAAGAGCCAGCTTGCGTTCTGCAACATTTTCAAGTTGGGCAAACATGATCATCCCGTCAAAAAAGGAACGCCCCTGAGCCATCTCCCCTAACAGGGATGGTCCAAAGGCGTCATCAACAGACAAAAAAAGTTTTTCTTATTCGGCTGCTTGCTGCTTGCCATATTTCTTATTGAACTTCTCAATCCGGCCGGCAGAGTCAATCAGCTTCTGCTTTCCGGTGAAAAACGGATGGCAGGCTGAACAGATTTCCACTTTTATTGCAGAAAGAACCGACCCAAGTTCAACTGCATTGCCACAGGCACAGAGGGCATTGATTTTATGATATTCGGGATGCACACCTTCTTTCATGGACAGAATCCTCCATTAAATTAACAAAAAATCCATTATACACAGCCCAGACGGGCACATTTTTCTGCCAACCGAGCAAAAAAACAGTGAACTATATCTTTATATTCTTTTTTTTGCAAGCCAGGAATTGTTGAAATCGCAGATAAGCGCAGACTTCGAAAAGCCGCGTGCAGTCATCGGCACTAGTACATTGTAACACTTAAATCGACACTCAAATTAGTTCCCTCCCCCCTTGGGGGGGAGGGTTAGGGTGGGGGGGAGTCGTCATGTAGACGCCCAATTGTTGCTTCACCCACCCCCTAACCACCTCCCGTCAAGGGAGGGGGATGCGAAATGAAAAACGTTACATGGTACTAGTGCCGATAGCACAACAGTGGTCACCTGTAACCCTTTGACTTTATGTTGCGGACCTGTGTCATCGTTCCCTTTTTACGAGTCCATCAGGAATTGCGGATCAGCCAAAATCAACCGCCCTTCATGGAATCAAAAAAATCGGCGTTGGAGCGGGTTCCCCTCATCTTGCCCAGGAAAAACTCCATGGCGTCGATGGGGTTCATGGAACCCAGGAGTTTGCGCAAAATCCAGACCT
The DNA here is from genome assembly GCA_021822005.1 of Deltaproteobacteria bacterium. Classification (GTDB taxonomy): domain Bacteria; phylum Desulfobacterota; class Desulfobulbia; order Desulfobulbales; family Desulfurivibrionaceae; genus Thiovibrio. Next base: position 2,230 of record JAJZSH010000218.1, read on the forward strand.
TGTTCAGTTCTTCCGCCGTGAGCAGCAGTTCTTCCTTCCTGGTTCCGGAACGGGCCATATCGATGGCCGGGAAGATCCGCCGGTCCGAGATCTTCCGGTCGAGCACAAGCTCCATGTTGCCGGTACCCTTGAACTCCTCGAAAATAACCTCATCCATCCGGCTGCCGGTCTCGATCAGGGCGGAGGCAAGAATGGTCAGACTGCCGCCCTCTTCGATGTTCCGCGCCGCGCCAAAAAACCGCTTCGGACGGTGCAGGGCGTTGGAGTCAACACCGCCGGAAAGAATCTTGCCGCTTGGCGGCACCACCGTGTTGTAGGCCCTGGCCAGACGGGTAATGCTGTCCAGCAGGATCACCACATCCTTCTTGTGCTCCACCAGCCGACGGGCCTTGTCGAGCACCATCTCGGCCACCTGGATATGACGCTGGGGGGGCTCATCAAAGGTGGAACTGATCACCTCGGCATTGACGCCCCTCGCCATGTCGGTAACCTCTTCGGGCCGCTCGTCGATCAGCAGAACGATGAGAATGATCTCCTTGTGGTTCTTGGTGATGCTGTTGGCGATATCCTTGATCAACACGGTCTTGCCGGTTCTGGGCGGGGCGACGATCAGGCCGCGCTGGCCCTTGCCGATGGGAGCCATGATGTCCATGATCCGCATGGAGTAGTTGTCCGGCTCCCGCTCAAGCTTTATGCGCTCCTGGGGGTGCAACGGGGTAAGGTTGGAAAACAGGGTTTTGTCCCGGGCCTTTTCCGGCGGGTCAAAATTGACGCTGTCAACCTTGAGCAGGGCAAAATAGCGTTCGCCTTCCTTGGGAGTGCGGACCGGCCCCTCAATGGTATCACCGGTGCGGAGATTGAGCCGCCGGATCTGGGAAGGTGAGACGTAGATGTCGTCGGGCCCGGGCAAATAATTGTAATACGGAGCCCGCAGAAAACCAAAGCCATCGGGCAGTACCTCAAGCACGCCGCTGCCCCAGTTCTCGCCGTTTTTCTCGGCCTGCCCGCCAGCGGCCTGCAGGATGGCAAAAATCAGCTCCTGCTTGCGCATGGCGCTGTATTCTTCAATACGGTAATCCTTGGCGAGCTTGGTCAGCTCGGTGATTTTCATCAATTTAAGTTCAGATAAGTTCATACAATCCCTTTCTCCATCTCCCGTATGCTGTTCTCAATATTGTACAGTTTGAACCGCGGCGGCTCCAGGCAATCTTTTCAAAAAAATCAAATCAGACATAACTAGAAAACGTGACCAGCAGAATATCCGTGCCCGGCTCCATCACAACAGAAAAAATCTGAAATGAAATGAAAAATCTTGAAATGTTTCCGCAGAATCACAAAAACACCAGGAAAAACCACCACGATCTAACAGACGGATATACCTGACGATTTTCGACGATGCGGAAATTTTACAGAGAGCAATATGTGAAATTGGACAGATTGTTTTTCGAGAATTGGGGTTAGGGGGCTGATATATATTCTCGGACTATCTTGGTCTTACTTAAAGAAGGAAAGATATGCGCATGATTTTTTCGTATTCGTATGCGATGCGGAATACTATTGGCTAATCCGCTCAGTGTCAACATTTTTTTCGCAAATTTAAAACCACCATAAAAAAACTGCTGATTATTTTTTTGCTCACTTTCCCTTGCCATCATCTGATACTATTTGTATATTGTCAAGTTTTCTGCCCCGGTCACACAGAAAACCAGTATTTGCCTGTAACAGAAAGAAAACTTTGAAACCAGGAGAGGTTAGCCCGTGCCTGCCGACATAAAAGCCAGACTACTCGAAGCCGGAAAAGATGAAGGATGCGTAACCCTCACCTTCCTGAACGACCTGATTCCGGAAGGCAAGGACGCTGATGCCATCGATGGCATTTTCGATTTTCTCAACGAGAACAATATCGAAATAGTCAGCCAGGAAAAATCCGGCAAGAAGAAAACCCTTGATGGCAAGAACTGGGAAGGTGGCGGGGATGGCCAGCACGAGGATGTCCCCCTGGCCGATGACGATGACAAACTCATGGATGCCGCCGCCCTTGTTTCCAAGGAAGACAGCCCGGAGCCGGAAGAAACAACAACCACCTACCTCCGGGAGATGGGAAAATTCGAGCTGCTCACCCCGCAGGAAGAGGAGAAATACAGCAAGACCATCCGCGAGGGATTTGACGCCATAATCCGCTCGGTTCGCCAGGACCAGCACGGAACCGAGGAGCTCCGCCAGCTTGTTGAACGCATTGACCTGTGGGAAAAACGTGATCCGACCCTGAAGCCCAAAAAGCAGCATCTCAACTTCATGATGCGCTCGATTGCCACGACCTGCCAGATGCATCCGGGCAACAAAAAGCTCCTGGAAATGCATTGCAAGCTGGAGATGTTCCACCGCTCCATCGAGGTTGCCAAGGATGCCATGATCAAGGCCAACCTCCGCCTTGTCGTCAGCATCGCCAAACGTTACATGCACCAGGGCCTCACCCTGGCCGACCTTATCCAGGAAGGCAACCTCGGCCTGATGCGGGCCGTTTTCCGTTTTGACTATACCAAGGGAAACAAATTCAGCACCTATGCCAGCTGGTGGATCAGGCAGGCGATCACCAGGGCCATCCTGGACAAGACCAGAACCATCCGGCTGCCTGTGCATTTCCTGGAGCTCAGGAGTCAGTTCTTCAAGGCGTTTTACTCGCTCCTCAAGGAGCTGGGCCGCGAGCCGACCCCCATTGAAATTTCAGAGAAAACCGGGTTGCCGATGGACAAGATCCTCGCCATCCTGGAGGCCTCACGGGAACCCATCTCCCTGGAAACCCCGGTGGGCGACGACGACAGCACCCTGGGAGATTTCCTGGAAAACCAGGAATCGGTTTCGCCTTACGAGGCGGTGCAGAACCAGCAGCTATCCGACCGGGTTACAAGTATCCTCAATACCCTGAGCACCCGGGAAGAAAAAATCATCCGCCTGCGCTTCGGCATAGGCGAGGACGCGGAATACACCCTGGAAGAAATCGGCAAGCGGTTCAACGTGTCGCGGGAACGCATCCGGCAGATCGAGAAAAAAGCGCTCAATCGCCTGCGGCATTCAAGCAGGCGGGAAAAGCTCAAACATTTTCTGGACTGAGAACCCCCGGTTCCGTTTTTCATTTTTCACCACCGCGCATGCGACAACACGCCGGATAATCAGATCAGCCGACGTTTGCTGAACCTTTTCCGGCCGGAAGCCGTTGTAACAAAACAATGTCGGCACCTGAATGGCCAAAACGGCAGCAGCGCCGCTGACGCTGCTGTTAGCGGCGTAACGAGCCGTAACGAAATGGTAAAAAATGTAATGGTTATTTCGTAACGGCCCCTAAGTCCGCAGACAAAACACATGCTGCCCCAGACAAACCGCAACCCTCTCCTTCCGGCGGATCGGAA